>JAEWMM010000184.1 GCA_023457175.1 Bacillota bacterium
CATCGGAATCGTCCGCTTATACCGCGCTATTTGATGAGCAGCCCGGACTGTGCGAACGAAACATAGTCGTCCCGTGCTACAATAATATGGTCAACCACATCGACCGAAAGGATTTTAAGCGCCTCGGCGATACGGCTGGTCACGCGAATATCGTCGTTTGAGGGCAGCGCGAAGCCCTGCGTGTGGTTGTGTGCCAGCGCCACCGACGAGGCCGAGCAGCGTACCACCGTTTCTATAATCAACCGCATATCCACCGACACCTTGCCAAGAGAACCCTCAGCCAGCAGCGTACAGTTTAACAGCTTTCGCTTTTTATCCAGACAAATCAGATACAGCTGTTCGTTATTAATCCCGACAAAATACGGATGTATAAACTCGCCCAGCTTTTGCGGCGTGTCAAGCACGGCGCCGGTATCGTTCTTATCGACCAGATAGCGACGGGCGATTGCCGGAATCATCGAAAGCAGCGTTGCGCTGGCTGCGCCAATGCCCTCGACCTTCATCAACTCACTACGCGGCGCTTCGAGCACGGCTGAAAGCGACCCAAAATGCCGGAGCAGCCGATGCGCAATGGGATTGGTATCGGCCCGCGGAATGGCGTAAAATAAAATCAGCTCGAGAATCTCATGCGGCTGAAAACCGTCCAGCCCATCGTGCTCCAGCCGCTCACGCAGCCGTTCGCGATGCCCGGTATGCACCTGAGACAATCCATCCCCTCCTTAGCCTTTCTGAGATCGCCAAAAACAAGAAAAACCAAACAAAATGATATCTTTAAGATATTATAGCCTAAAAAATCGGTAATTTAAAGAGCCAATCACGCTGTGGCATAAATGAATATTTCGTCCGCGCTATCTGGCAGCAGCAGCTGTCCTTGTGGTATAATAGCCGCAAGACGGCTATTATACCGGGAAAATGCGCAACGGCTCGTCCCTTGACGGGACAACCGCCTTTTGATGCGCAAATTATACCATTCGCTTGCGCGCATGGTATAATAGCCGCAAGACGGTTATTATACTGAGAAAATGCGCAACGGCCCATCGCCTGCCGCGACTGGGTCAGGCTGTTTTCCTAATAGGCGTTTCTCAACAGAACTGTGTCTGTTTATGCCACCGCAGCACCCATCTCTATTAATGTGAGGATAAAATGAAAGCTTTTGTCATAAATGAAAACGACGCCGGCCAGCGGCTGGACAGGTTTGTAAAAAAGGTCTCACCGGCGCTGCCCGCCTCGCTGCTGCAGCGCTACATTCGGATTAAGCGCATCAAGGTCAACAATAAAAGGGCCGAAAACGCTACGGTGCTGACCGCCGGCGATACGGTGACGCTGTATATCAACGACGAATTTTTTCCGCCGGACGAGGGCTCGGCGTTCGCCTTTATGGCTGCGCAGCAAAGACTCTCCGTGGTCTATGAGGATGAAAATATTCTGCTTGTCGACAAGGAGGCGGGGCTGGTGGTGCATGAGGATGATGCCGGTGCGCGTGACACATTGATCGCGCGCATCCAGCGCTATCTCTACGAAAAAAAAGAATATGACCCCGCCGCTGAAAACAGCTTTGCTCCCGCTTTGTGCAACCGCATCGACCGCAACACCGGCGGCATTGTCATCGCCGCAAAAAACGCCGCCACGCTCAGGGTGGTCAATACGCTGATCCGTGACCGTTTGGTCGAAAAATATTACCTTTGCGCGGTGCACGGCCATCTATCGCCCCTGGCCGGGACGGTTAAAAGCTATCTGTTAAAGGATGAAGCGCAAAACCGTGTCGAGGTGTTTTCATCCCCGCGCCCGGGCGCTAAAACCGCAGTGACCAAATACCGCACGATTAAGCAAAACGACCGTTTTTCGTTGCTGGAAATTGAGCTGCTGACCGGGCGTACCCACCAGATACGCGCTCAGATGAGCAGTCTCGGCCATCCGCTGCTGGGCGACACGAAATATGGCACCGCGCAGCAAAACAAGGGAACCGGCTTTAAGTTTCAGGCGCTGTACGCCTACCGGCTGAAATTTTCGGCGGGCGATGCGGCCGAGCACCTGCAATATTTAAACGGCCGCCTGTTTGAGATTGGGGACGTCCCTTTTTTATCTTTGTTTTCGCAAGCTAAAAAGAGCTATTGACTATTGTGTAAACACATTGACTCGCGACATCGCCAGAGGTTTTGCCATGCCTTTTGTAATAACGGAACCGGCAGATTGCTTATCTGCACTAATAAATCAAAACCACCACTTGAACTGGCGGTATGCACCAGCCCTAAAAGGGCATATTACCGGCACGCCTCTTAAGAGGCCCTGAAAATTCCCCCAAGCGCATCACATGCACTGCGACTGCTAAAGCAGTGAACTTCGTAAGCCTTTTGTTTGCAATGAGCCAAGCTATTGTCATTCGCTTCACTCAATGCTTAAAACTAAAGCATACGGGGTCCTCCACCGGCAGAGCCGGTGGCAGCTTGTCAAAAAAGACTTCGCATGGCTCAGGCTTTTTATGGCCAGCTTCGCAAAACGGGCAATTTTGCCCGTTTTGTCGCCTGCGGGCGAGCAATCCGGCGCACTTTCTGCGCCTCGACGCGAAAGTGGGGGCTCGCCGCCCCTCTTTCACACTATTCCCCGGTGCTTAGCTTTACGAAATCCACTTCTTTGACAGTCTGCCACCGGCAGAGCCGGTGGTTTTCAGTACAAAAAAAAGCGGCGTCTCTTATTGCCGGCAATAAGAGACGCCGCTTTATCTTGTTAAAAATCTGTATTAGAAAGCTGTTACTTTATTTGATTAAAAAAACAGCTATGCGCGCCGGTGTGGCAGGCGTTGCCGGTCTGCTCAACCTCAATGAGCAGCGTATCGTTATCGCAGTCGCCATATACCGACAGCACCTTTTGCAGATGACCTGAGGTCGCGCCCTTGTTCCACAGTTCCTGCCGGGAACGGCTGTAAAACCAGGTATAGCCGGTTTTAAGCGTCAGCTCAAGGCTTTCGCGGTTCATGTAGGCAAGCATCAACACCTGCTTAGTACTGCTCTCTTGCACAATTGCAGGAATCAGTTCCCCTTTTTCAAAAAAGCTACCTAAATCCATTGGCTGTTACCTCCTTGCAGGAATGCCGTGGGCGCGCAGATGCGCCTTCACCTGCCCGACCGTCAGCTCGCCGTAGTGGAAGAGACTGGCGGCCAGCGCCGCGTCTGCGCCGGTTTTCTCGAAAACCTCTGAAAAATGCTCCAGCTTGCCACAGCCGCCCGATGCGATGACCGGTACGTTCACGGCCTTAGAAACGGCGTCGGTCAGCGCAATGTCAAACCCGCCGCGCACGCCGTCGGTATCCATCGAGGTGAGCAGAATCTCCCCCGCGCCCAGCGCGACGACCTCTTTTGCCCAGCCAATCGCCTCGATGCCGGTGTCAATGCGCCCGCCGTTGATGACGACGGTGAAGCTGCCGTCCGGCGTTCTTTTTGCGTCAATGGCGACGACGATGCACTGGCTGCCAAACCGCGCGGCCCCCTCGCCGATCAGCTCAGGGTTGCGCACGGCGGCGGAATTGAGCGAAACCTTGTCGGCGCCCGCCCGCAGCAGCGTCTTGATATCCTCAACCGAGCCGATGCCCCCGCCGACTGTCAGCGGCACAAACACCTTTTGCGCGGTGCGGCGCACGACGTCGACCATCGTGCCGCGCCCCTCATGGGTGGCGGTGATGTCAAGAAAGGTAATCTCATCCGCGCCCTGCTCGTTGTAGGCTACGGCGCATTCCACCGGATCTCCGACATCTTTCAGCCCGACAAAATTGACGCCCTTAACCACCCGGCCATCCTTGACGTCGAGACAGGGGATGATGCGTTTTGCTAGCATGTCTGATCCCCTCCCGCCGTAATAGCCTCTGAAAGCTTGAGCGTCCCCGCATAGAGCGACTTGCCGCAGATGGCGCCATACAGCTTATTTTGGGCCAACGCTTCGATATCCGACAGTCGCGCAATTCCGCCTGAAGCGATAATAGCGCAGCTCACGGCGCTTTGCAGCTCGGTAAGCTGATCAATATTCGGACCGCACAGCGTACCGTCCTTTGAAATATCGGTAAAGATAATAACCTTTACGCCCTTGTCTTCCATGCGTTTGCCCATCTCAATAAAGTCGACCGTGCTGGTGTCAAGCCAGCCGCGCGTGGCGACCATGCGGTCTTTGGCGTCGATGCCCACCGCAACCTGCGCGCCGAAGCTTTTGACGCCATCCGTCACAAGCTGCGGGTTTGACAGCGCCGCCGAGCCTAAAATTACCCGCTGTACGCCGCACGAGAGATAATATTCCACCGTACTCAAGTCGCGGATACCGCCGCCCAGCTCAAGCTTTAGGCCGGAATTTTGCGCAATTTCAGTAAATACCGGCGCGTTTACCCGCTTGCCCTGCAACGCGCCGTCGAGATCGACCATATGCAGCCAGACCGCGCCCGCGGCTTTAAAGCCCAGCGCCGTTTGCATCGGATCTTCCGCCACCTGATGCACCGTGGCAAAATCGCCCTTTACCAGCCGTACGCAGCTGCCGTCCTTAATATCGATTGCCGGTAAAATAATCATCCCGCCACCAGCCTTCCGAAATTTTTAAGCATGTTAAGCCCGACGTCCCCACTTTTTTCGGGGTGGAACTGTGCGCCGAACACCTGCTTGTTGCCCACCAGCGCGGGTACCGTACAGCCGTAATCGGTGCTGGCCAGAATATATTGCGGGTCGCAGACCGCGCCGAAGGAATGCACAAAATAGACGTAATCGCCGTCCTTGGTACCCGCGAGAACCGGCGAAGCCCGGTGCAGCGTCAGCGCATTCCAGCCGATCTGCGGCAGCTTTAAGTCCTTGCAGGGCAGCAGCCCGACGTGGCCCGGAATAAGCCCCAGTCCGTCGCATTTTTCAAACTCGGTGCCGTAGTCAAACAGAATCTGCATGCCTAAACAGATGCCAAGCAACGGCTTTTTCTGCGCTTGGCTCTTGATGACCGGAATAAGCCCGGTGGCTTCGAGCTTTTTCATCGCATCGGGGAACGCGCCCACACCGGGCAGAATGATGCCGTCGGCGGCTTCTAACGCGCAGGCATCGCCGGTAATCATCGTTTCAATCGAGAGAAAATCGCAGGCGTTTTTCACGCTGAAAAGATTGCCCGCGCCGTAATCTACAATTGCAATCATAATAAGTCTCCTTTATGCGTTATACCATGAGCATGAGCGAATGGTATAATTTGCGCATCAAAAGGTAGCAAGCCCCGTTAAGGGGCGAGCCGTTGCGCCTTTTTTCCGGTATAATTGGCGGTCGCCGCAGGTGGCCATTTAAAATCCAATAACCGCTCTGCGGCTATTATAGATATGCGTTACAGGCAGCCCTTTGTCGAAAGCACGGCATTGTCCTTTTGTTTTGCAATCGCCATTTTAACCGCATGGGCGGCCGCTTTAAAAACTGCTTCGGCCTTGTGGTGGTCGTTTGTGCCATACATCAGCCGAATGTGCAGCGTAACGGCGGCGTTCATCGCAAACGCCCGCCAAAACTCCTCGACCATCTGGGTGTCCATCGCGCCGATCCGATCGCTTTTGAACGCAACGTCAAACACAAGGTAAGCCCGGCCACTGATGTCAACGGCCGCCATCGCCAGCGCTTCGTCCATCGGCAGCAGAAAATGTCCGTAGCGCGCGATGCCCGCGCGGTCGCCAACCGCCTGCAAAAACGCCTGCCCCAGCACAATGCCGACATCCTCGACGGTGTGGTGGCAGTCCACCGCAAGATCGCCGTTGCAGCGCACCGAAAGGTCGATTCCGGCATGCACGGCAAAGGCGGTCAGCATATGGTCAAAGAAGCCGACGCCGGTGTTGATGTCAGCGGTACCTGTTCCGTCGAGGTTTAAACGCAGCGTGATATCGGTTTCTTTCGTTTTTCGGGTGATCGTTACAGTTCTCATGTCAAACGCTCCTATCTGGTCAGAATGGCTTCCAGTTGGTCCAGAACACGGTTTAAAATATCCTCCCGCGCGACGCTGATGCGGATGAGGTGTTCATCAAACTGCCGCAGCGAAATATCCTGCGCGTGCAGCGCGTCGCTGACCGATTGTGCGTCCTCAAGCCACAGCAGCACAAAGTTGACGACCGACGGATAGACAATCATTTTTTGCGTAGCGCGTCTTGCTATATCGGCCAGCCTCTGTTTCATCATGACCATCAGGCGGCTGATTTCGGCCAGCGTCGCCTGCCGGTATTCGGGATGTTGGAGTAAAACGGTGGCGATCAGCTGATCGACCGCGCTGACGTTATAGGCGTCGCGCACCGAGCGCAGCGCGTAGGTCAGCTCCCGCGTCGAGACGGCAAAACCGACGCGGACGCCCGCCGCGCCCATCGCCTTGGACAGCGTGCGCAGCACAATGAGATGCTCGTATTTGCCCGCCAGATCGAGCACCGATTGGTCGGAAAAATCCATATAGGCCTCGTCGATGACGACAAGGCAATCAAGCGCTTCGATCAAACGGATCACGTCGGCCCGCGAGAGCTGCGACCCGCTGGGGTTGTTCGGGTTTGAAAAGATGACGAGGTCGGCGTTACACCGTTTTGCCCCCTCGATAAGCATATCGGCGGTAAAGGTCATATCCGGCAAGCGTGGCAGCTTTACAGCATTTCGCCCGAAGATAGCCGCATTGCTCCAATAGCTGCCAAAGTCGCGTTCGACGCCGAGCACAACGCCTCCAAGCGGAATCAACCGCCCGACGATCATATTGATCAGCTCGTCCGAGCCGTTCCCCGGTACGACGCATTCGGCGTCGACCGAAAACGCCTTGGCATAGGCGCTGCGCAGCGCGACGGTGCAATCGTCGGGATAGCAGTTGAGGTTGAGTTGCGTCGTAAGCGCCTCGGCAATTTCTCTCATGATCGGCGCGGGGACGGGCATGCAGCTCTCGTTGGCGTCAAGCCGCGTCGTGTAGCCGGTACCGCAATAAGTAAAGGGCGTCAGCGACGCCAAGACAGGGTTTAATCGCATGGTGGTTCCCCCTTTTGCTAAAGCGCGTCGTCAAGGCGTACCTGCACCGCGTTGCCGTGGGCCGAGAGCCCCTCGCGCTGTGCGATGGTCAGAATATCGTCGGCACTTTGCCGCATAGCCTCCTTGGTGTAATACAAAAACGCGCTGCGCTTGACAAAGCTGTCGACGCCCAGCGGCGAGAAAAACCGGGCGGTGCCGCCGGTCGGCAGCACATGGTTGGGGCCGGCGTAATAATCGCCCAATGGCTCAGGCGTATATTCCCCGAGAAATACCGAACCCGCATTATCCAAAACGCCCAGCAGCCGCATCGGCTCCCGAACCTGCACCTCAAGATGCTCAGGCGCCAGCGTATTGGTCAGCCCGATCATTTGCGCTTCGCTCTCGCACAGGATGATTG
>JAEWMM010000185.1 GCA_023457175.1 Bacillota bacterium
GATTACAATATCCACGCCGTCCTTCGCGCCTTCAATTTTGCGCCGGGCCGATTCTATCTCGGCAATAGAGGGCAGCTCATCGCGCCACCAGTTGACACCCTCCTCACGCTCGTCAGCGTCGCTGCTCTCGCCGCCGCCCATCGCAAAGACGGTGACGCCCTCAATCGTAAACAGCTCGCCGCGCTGCATCCAAAATACGTTTTTGGCAATGCGGCGCACCTTGCCGCCGCAGTATTCCTCCAGCGGATAGCCTGAGAGCAGCTTCAGATTATCGTGCGTGCCCTCGACAAACAGAATATTGCAGTCCAAACGCTCCAGCTTTTGCAACCGCTTATTCTCCGGCTCCGAACCATCCCAGACAAAGCCGAAGTCTCCGCACACCAGAAGATGGTGCCGGTACTTGGGAAAGAGGGCCTTGAACTGCTTAAACCGGGCGAGATCGCCGTGGGTATCTCCCGTGATATAAATCATGTCTGCTCACACCTGCGTCTTTATTTTTGAGCGGCCGCTATTGCGGCGTCGAGGTCGGCTAAGATATCTGCAACGTCCTCAATACCGACCGAGAGGCGGATAGTCTGCGGGCTGATGCCGGAGCGCACAAGCTGTTCGTCGGATAATTGACTGTGGGTGGTCGTGGCGGGATGGATCACCATAGAGCGCGCGTCTCCCACATTCGCGACATTCATCAAAAGCTCAAGCGAGTCGATGAACCTCGCGCCCGTCTCGCGGGTGCCTTTAAGTCCGAAGGTCATGACGCCGCCGGCGCCGTTGGGCAGATATTTCTGCGTCAGCGCATAGTAGGGGCTGCTCTCAAGCCCGGGGTAGTTGACAAACTCGACGCCGGGGTGCTGCGCCAGATGCCGCGCCACCGCCAGCGCGTTTTCGGCATGCTTTCTCATGCGCAGAGAGAGCGTCTCAATGCCGTTTAAGCACACAAAAGCGTTAAAGGGCGACAGACAGGCGCCGATGTCGCGCAGAATCAGCGCGCGCAGGCGGGTGGCAAACGCCACGTTGCCAAAGTCCTTGGCGAACACCATGCCGTGATAGCTGACATCGGGGTTGTTATACTGCGGAAAACGGGGGTTCCCCTCAAATTTAAAGGTGCCGGCATCCACGGCAATGCCGCACATTACGGTGCCGTTGCCGCATAAAAACTTGGTTGCGGAGTGGATGACAATATCCGCACCGTGCGCAATCGGGCGGCAGAGCGCCGGCGTCGTAAAGGTGGAGTCGACAATCATCACAATGCCATGCCGGCGGGCAATGGCGGCAATTGCCTCAATATCCGCCACGTTGGCGTTGGGGTTGCCCACCACCTCGACAAAAAAGGCTTTGGTGCGGTCGGTGACGGCGGCTTCCCATTCCTCAAGGTTGGCGGGGTCGACAAATTTGGTTTTTATGCCGAGGTTCCCCAGCGTCACGCCCATCATGTTGATCGCGCCGCCGTAGATGCAGATTGACGATACAATCTCGTCCCCGGCCTGCGCCAGATTCAAAAAGGTGCTGAACATAACGCCGTGTCCCGAGCTCATCGCCACGGCGGCCACGCCGCCGTCGAGCGCAGCCACGCGCTTTTCAAGCACGTCCACCGTCGGGTTCGAGAGGCGGGTGTAGATATTGCCCGCAGCCTTAAGCTCAAAAAGCTGCTTGGCGTACTCGACGCTTTCAAACGCGTAGGCGTTGGTCATATAGATCGGCGGCGCAACCGAATGCTGGTCGCTGTCCGGCACATAGCCCGCGCGTACCGCCAGCGTGTCAAAGCCAAAGTTTTTTTCTGTGTTCGGCATAGAAAAACCTCCCGTATCGGTTTAAAAAAAGTCGAGTTTTTGCTATAATAATTTTGTACATATCATCATATCACATTTGGAGGAGATTTTCATGAAAAAGTTTTCCGCTTTTTGCATCGCGTTACTCCTCTGTCTTGCCATATTGTGCACGCAGATATCCGCGGCGGCGTATAACCCGTCGTTTGACCCTGCCGCACAGGCGGTTTATCTGATAAATCTGGACAGCGAGATGACCATTTACGAGAAGCATGCCGACAAAAAAATGGAGCCTTCTTCCCTGGCGCAGCTTATGACCGTGGTTCTGGCGCTTGAAAACGTCAAAAATCCCGCCGAAGAGATGGTGACGATGAAGAGCTATATTCAGGATGAAATGTACCGGCAGAACGTCAAGCTTGGCGGTATCCGCCTGGCGGGGCTTTACAAGAATGAGACGCTGTCGGTCGAAAAGCTGCTCTACGCCGTCATGCTGCGCGACGCCAACGAGGCCGCCACGATGCTGGCCGATTATATTGGCGACGGCTCGGTGCCCTATTTTGTCGAGCTGATGAACAAGCGCGCGGGTGAGCTGGGTATGAAGGACACCCACTTTACCAATCCGCACGGCCTGCCCGACCCCGACAGCTACACCACCGCCTATGATATGGCGATTCTGGCGCGGCACGCAATGGCGCTGCCCGGCTTTTCTGAGCTGATTTCGGTGACGGCCTATGACGGCGGCCCGACCAACATTAACCAGCATTTAAACTGGAGCAGCACCAACCGCCTGCTCGTAAGCAGCTCGCCCTATTACAACCGCTTTGCCTCGGGCGTTAAAACCGGCTATCACCCGACGATGGGCTCCTTTGCCGTCTCGCTTGCAAAGCGCGACGGTTACAGCTACCTGCTGGTGGTGCTGGCCAGCACCGGCGTCGACGAGGCCGGTAAGGATAATGCCGTGTTTTCGGCCTTTGCGGAATCGAACCGGCTTTATGGCTGGGCATTTGACACCTTCAGGGTCAAAACACTGCTCGAAAAGGGCAAGAACTTCGGCGAGGTGCCGCTTAAGCTCTCCTGGGGTAAGGATTTTCTGCGCATTATGAGCGCGGACAACTTCACGGCGCTGATTCCTGACGCGATTGAATCCTCCAGCATTCAGTATGCCCTCGATCTGCCCGCCTACGTCAGCGCGCCGGTCAAAAAAGGCGATCTGGTCGGACAGGTCCGGCTGATACTGGCCGACGAGCAGGTCGGCGTCGTCGGCGTCGTCGCCGCCGAGGATGCCGAGGTTTCCCGCTCGCTGCTGCTGCTCGAAACGCTGCTGGGCGTGACGAGAACCTTCTGGTTTAAATTTATCGTCATTTTGCTGATCGTTTTAATATTGATTTATATTGCATTGATGATTATTCGCAACCGTAACCGCCGGCGTTACCGCGGGACGGGGCGGTAGCGCCGCACAAAAAGGAGTATTCATAATGGATTGGACCGAATTGAGCATAACCGTTCCCACGGCGCAGGCTGAAGAAGCCTGCGCCATCGCACAGATGGCCGCCGGCGGCGGAATCTATTTAGAAGATTATTCCGACCTTGAAGAGAAAACGCTGGAGATTGCCCGCATCGATTTGATTGATGAGGCGCTGCTTGAAAAAGATCGCAGCAAAGCGGTTATCCACCTTTATCTGTCGCCGGAGCAAACGCCCGCCGAAACGCTCGCCTACATCGGCAGCCGTTTGGAGAGCTGCGGCATTCCGTTTAGAGTTTCGACCGCCGGTGTGCGTGAGGAGGACTGGGCCAACGCCTGGAAAACCTACTACCACGCGATTGCGCTGTCGGACAAGCTGGCCATCTGCCCCTCGTGGGAGCAGTATACCCCGACGCCCGGACAAAAGGTCATCTGCCTTGACCCCGGCATGGCGTTTGGCACCGGCACCCACGAAACGACCCGCCTGTGCCTGTCGCTGTTAGAGGCGGGTCTGCGCCCCGGCATGAGTATGCTCGACGTCGGCTGCGGCAGCGGCATACTGGCAATCTGCGCAAAGCTTCTGGGCAGTGGGCGCACCGTCGGCGTCGATATCGATG
>JAEWMM010000186.1 GCA_023457175.1 Bacillota bacterium
CTTCCACGGAGGAATACCGATGCTGATCGTCTGTCTGGCGTAGCTGCCATTCTGTATGGAAATAAACTCCTCATAGAGCTTGGCTTCCATCTCTTTCACCGAGGCGGCATATTCCGCATAGCTTTTCCCAAAGTCGGTGAGCGTCCACGGCGTTTTGTCCCGATCGAAGAGCTGCACACCCAAGCGTTCTTCCAGCCGGGATAAAAACTGGCTCAAGCTGGGCTGTGAAATATACATCAGCGCAGCGGCCTTTGAGATGCTGCCTGCTTTTAAGATTGCAAGAAAATAATCAGCATCGCGCGCGAGCATTTTTAACCCTCCCTTTTTTACAGATGAATCCGCTATTAATATATAGGATATTCCTATAATCAAGATAATACAAGTAATATTTGAAAAATATATAATTTCATGGTACGGTTTTAATAGATTAAAAATATTAGTAAATGATAAATTCTTTTATTTATTTTTACCATTTTGAAATAGCATGCCATAGATTTTTATTATATTAAAATTTCTTTTTTGGGGAGGAAAAAACCATGTATGAAAAAAAGTTAGAAAAATATCGCGACCGTTTGTTTGGATTGATTGACGAGGACAAAATCATCTGCACCGAGATCCCGCGCCCGGATCAAGAGGTCATCGACGAGTTTTATAAATATGCCGGCGGCCTCACCCCGACTATTGCCGATATTCTCGATTCCATGGGTATCATCGGGACGATTTCCGCCAGTGTTCTCAAGCCTGTTATCCCCGGAAAAACTGTAATCGGCCCCGTCGTCACACTGCGCTATCTGTTTGAGCGCAAAACGCCGACGCAGGGCTTCGTTGAAAAGAACAAGGGCCGCATGGCTGACCGCGACGCTTATGCCGTAGCGCAGCCTGGCGATATCGTCGTCTACGATGCGGGCGGCCGCGAGGTTTCCTGCCAGGGCGGCATGTCCTCCAATGTTGCCGTAAAAACCGGCATCGCCGCCACAATTTGCGACGGCGGCGTGCGCGATGTCGAAGAAATGAGGGCGTTGGACTATCCCGTCTGGTCCCGTCACGTGACACCGATTACCGGAAAATTCCGCATTCAGGCCGCCGAGATTAACGGGCCCATTCTGATCAATGGGGTTCAGGTGTGTCCCGGTGATCTATGCATCGCCGACGACAACGGCATCTGCTTTATCCCGCATGAGCACATTATGGAGGTTCTTGAAAAGATCAAGGCCGCCGATGACAAGGAAAAACGGGTCATGGGCGCATTCCACGCGGGCGGCAGCATCGCGGAAGTGCTCAAGATTCTTCCTGCCTCGCAATGGTAAATCCCCCGGATTCGGATCGTTCGTGTATCATTCAACAGTGGTATACGTTAAAGCTATAGAACAAGGTTGTTCATTCGGAAAGGAGCAATAGAAATGAAGAAATTTGCATGTCTCTTCCTCGCAGCGCTTTTAGCTCTTTCTCTCTGCGCCTGCGGTGGTGCAAGCTCCACCAGCGCACCTCCCTCCAGTGAGGCGTCCGCTGCAAGCGGCGCGTCCGGCAACGAGGCTTCCGGCAGAACCTCAGTCTATCGCTGTTCTCTGGGGACCGCTTCCATCGGCGGCAACTTCAATGTTTCCGGTACCGCACTTGCCAACGTGCTCAACAAGTACATGGATAAGTTTGAGATGACCGCCGAGGTCACCGGCGGCTCCAGCGACAACGCTGTTAAGATCGCTAACGGCGAAATCGAATTCGGCTTTATCGGCGAGAATATCAACTATGCCGGCCAGCGCGGCGAGGGTTGGGCAAAAGGCACCAAATATGATAAGTCCCGCGTTATTATGGCGCAGAATCCCGGCGCCGTCCAGATCGTTTGCGACGCCAAGCAGACAGACATTAATAACATTACCGATTTGACCGGAAAGGTCATCTCCAACGGCACCACGACCGGCGGCGGCGTGCTTGCCGCCAATGAGATATACCCCATCCTCGGCGTTCAGTACAAGACCCGTCAGGATATGGGTTGGTCCGATGCCATGAGCGCCATGGGCGACGGCCTGATTGATGTCTGCATGGATCTCGGCGGTTTCCCCGCTGCCGCTTTTGCCGAATTTGCCAGCACACACGACGCCAAATGGGTGCCCATTACCAAGGAGCAGGCTGACGCTGTTTCCGCCGTCTATCCGTATTACACCTCCGGAACCATCCCCGCCGGCACCTATGACGATATGGACGAGGATTATACGACGATCTTCACTTGGTACAACTGCATTACCTCGGTCGACACCGATCCCGACCTTGTTTACGAGATGCTTGAGACCATCTATGCGCATAAGGACGAGTTGACGCTCGGCGCCGCTTCCTTTGAGTGGCTCGACCCTTCCAACGTCGCGGATCTTGCTACCCCGCTGCATGTCGGCGCCATTCGCTTTTATGAGGATGAGGGTGTTAAGCTTCCTGAGACCGCTTACGGCCCCGAATGGCCGGGCTGACCGACGCTCCCCGCGGGCTTTTTGTACGGCTCATCTGCATTGCTGAAGCATTCAGCACACACGGTAAGATATTTTCTTATTAACAGGCTTACTTCATGGGCGGCTTAACGACAGCCTTGTAGATTGAGCCCTTCATCAAAAGCAGCCATACGATAAAGCGTTTTACATATTTTCATTTTCGCCGCATAAAAGCAATAATCCGTTTAAAAACAGCCCTTTTTGTTCCGACAGTATTCCGCCCTGCATCTTGAAAAAAAACAACACCCTGAAGGAATAAAAACTATGAAAAACTTCTTTTCCATGCCGTCTATTATGGAAAAAAGCGGCTATCAGCGGTTAATCGCCTCCATCGCTTTTGTCGGCGCTTTAATCCATATCTACAATCTCGGCATTGCGCCTATGAATATGTGGCCGTACCGTGCGATTCATTTGACTTTTGGTACCGTTCTTGTTCTCATGACCAAGCCCTTCGCCAAAAAGAGTACTGTGCGCACAAAGGCCCTTGATGTTCTCCTGGTCGCGGGCAGCATCGCAACCACTGCTTATATCATAATTGATTATCAAGAGCTGTGCGTACGTATTGACCTCGCGCCCAACGCTGTCGATCTTTTTGTCTGCGCGGTCGGTATCCTTATTCTGCTTGAAGCAACCCGCCGCGCCAACGGTGCAGCCATGCCGATCCTCTCGCTTATTTTTATGGCCTATGCGCTTTTCGGAGGCGGTTTGCCGGGCATTCTGGGACATCGCGGCTATTCACTGCGCCGCCTGCTGTCGTTTGAGTACGGCGTCAACAGCGTATTTGGCGTCTCGATTGGCGTTTCCTCCACCTATGTTATTCTCTTCGTCATATTTGGCGCCGTGCTGGAAGGGACGGGCGGCGGCCGCCTGTTCATCGATTCCGCTATTTCCGCGTTTGGTAAAACCCGCGGCGGTCCTGCTAAGGCGGCAATCTTCGCCAGCGCCGGTATGGGCATGATCAATGGTACCTCCGCCGGCAACGTCGTTACTACAGGCGCATTTACCATTCCCCTGATGAAGCGCGTCGGTTATTCCCCTCTGTTCGCCGGCGCCGTTGAGGCGGTTGCCTCCACAGGCGGTCAGATCATGCCGCCTATTATGGGCGCGGCAGCCTTTATTATGGCGGAAACGGTGGGCGTCAATTACTCTGTCGTCGCGCGTTCCGCGGTCATTCCCGCCATTCTCTATTTTACCTCGGTTTACGTCATGGTCGATATAGAAGCGCAGAAGCTCGGGCTGCACGGCGTAAAGAAGGAAAACCTTCCGGTGATGAAGAACGTTCTGCGTGAGGTTGGTCATCTGGCGATTCCCCTGTTGGTCCTGCTTTACATTCTGATCTTCACCACCTATTCTCCGCTCAAGGCCGCGCTTATCGCCATCATTCTGAGCTATCTCGTCGCGATGCTTCGCAAAACCACCCGCTTTAACCTCGGGAATGCCATCGAGATGCTTTCTAACGGTATGCGCGACGCTTCCGGCGTCATCATGGCCTGCGGCTGTGCCGGCCTGATCGTCGGCGTCCTGTCGCTGACCGGCCTGGGCAACAAGGTTGCCGCGGTTGTTGTTCAGATCGCCGGCGGAAATCTGCTGCTCACGCTCGTCCTGTCTATGGTCGTAACAATGATCATGGGCATGGGACTGCCCACGACGGCTTCTTATATCATTTGCTCGTCCGTCGTTGCGCCCGCTCTGATCATGCTGGACGTCGTGCCAATTGCCGCGCATATGTTCATCTTCTACTTTGCCTGCCTGTCCTCCATCACGCCGCCTGTCGCCATCGCAGCCTACGCGGCCGCAGGCCTGACCGGTGAAAGTGCGGACAGAACCGGTTGGAAAGCGTTTACTCTTGGCCTGGCCGCCTTTATCATCCCTTATATGTTCGTGAACAGCACCTCGCTGCTGATGGTTGGCAGCATCAGCCTGATTATCCGCTCCGCCATCACCGCCTTTGCCGGAACCGTCGTCTTCGGACACGGCGTCGGCGGCTGGTTCCTGCACAGAGCCAACATTCTTGTAAGAGCGCTTCTTATCGCAGCCGCCCTGTTAATGATCGACTCCAGTCTTATGACCGATCTTGCCGGTGTCAGTATCGTCGCCACAGCGTGGGTATTGCAGAAGTTTGTCTTTAAAGACACCAAAATTGCCTCTCCGCCCGTGGAAGTATAACGCGTTTGAAAGGAGATCCCTTCATGGATATCAAAAAAGGAATCCGTCCGGAGGAGGCATACTACAACGGATTGCTGCACGCCTCCGGTTTCAGAAGCTGCGATTTGGAAAAGCCTATGATCGGCATTGTCAACTCCTGGAATGAGGTCAACCCGGGCCACCGCCCGCTCAGGGAGCTTGCGCAGTATGTAAAGGAAGGCGTTTGGGCCGGCGGCGGTACACCGGTGGAGTTTGATGTTCCCGCCCCCTGCGACGGTATTTCTCAGGTGCGCGAAATGCAGTGCAT
>JAEWMM010000187.1 GCA_023457175.1 Bacillota bacterium
AAGCGTATCATCGCCGTATTTAAAAACGTGTCCGGCGATATTCCCCCCTATATATCCGATAGATGCTTTCCACTCCGGTTTAAAATCCAAAATGTAAAAATCACCCTCCTGCCGAAAATTCATATCGGCAGTATCATAAACGGTATCTATCATACCTGCGCCATAGCTTTGAAAATAGCCTTCTTCAAGCGTAATCAGCTTGTTTTTGGGGTCTAAGCGGTACACCTCGCGAATCAGCCCTTTGTTGACCGAATGCCTGAAACCTACTTCACACTCGGTAGATGTGATAACCTTCTCATAAAGGACCTGCCCTTTGGAAGTTACCACAAGACTGGGCGGGAGTAAAGGCAGCAACAATAACAAGGTAATAACAGCAAGAAGAATGCAGGCGGACGAGATGGCTCTCGCCCGCCCGCGTACATGCTTTTTAATATCCAAAATTTATGTTTGGATAAGGCAGTCCTTACGGAACCTTAACGCCGATCTCGTTGTAGTATTTGGCAGCGCCGGGGTGTACGTTTCCGGGAACAACGCCGATCATCGCGGTATCGCCGGAAAGCTCAGCGCCCTTAGCGTGCGAGGCAGCCAGCTCAGGCTGGTTCTCGAACAGCGCCTTGGTCAGAGCGTAAACGTCGTCATCGGACATTTCAGCGCGGCAAATGAGAACCGCCTTGATAGCAAGGGTGGTCGCATCGGCCTCGGTCTTGTAGACGTCCTTGCCAACAGTGTAATCGGCATAGTAGGGATACTTTGCAATGATAGCGGTACGCTCTGCGTCGCCGATAGAAACGATCTTAACGGGCTTGGAAACAGACAGCTCGGTGATGGCGCTGTTGGGGGCGCCGGCCACGACGAACGCTGCGTCGATGGTGCCGTCCTGAAGCGCGCTGCCGGACTCCGCGAAGGAGAGGTCGCGAACCTGGACGTCAGCAGTGGTCAGGCCATAAGCCTCGAGGAACTGCTCAGCGTTTGCACGGGTGCCCGAACCGGGCGCGCCCATCGAAACAACCTTGCCCTTGAGGTCGGCAACGGTGTTGATGGCCATATTGGTGGTCACGCAGTGAACAACCTCAGGATAGAGGGAAGCGATAGCCTTGACGTTGTCGACAGGCTGTCCATTAAAGGTTTCAAGCGTGGTGCCGCCAACGGCATAAGCCTGAATGTCGGTCTGAACGATCGCGAGGTCGGCGTCGCCCGACTCAAGCAGACGGACGTTCTCAACGGAAGCGCCGGTGGAGTTCGCGGTGATGTTCGAGCCGGTTGCAGCATTGAGCACCTGGCAGATGACGCCGCCAAAAGCGTAGTAGGTGCCGGAAGTACCGCCGGTAGCCATGATGAAGTCGCCGCTGACAGTCGGGCCTGCGGGGGCTTCAGAGGACGGTGCGGGCGCTGCAGACGACGGCGCCGGAGCAGCCGAGGAAGCCGGAGCGGAAGATGTACCGCCGCAGGCTGCGAGCACCAGCACAAGCGCCAGCGCCATGGAAATTGCCAAATACTTTTTCATGAAATTTCCTCCCATTCAACTTGCATTATGTACGGTTTTCATCTTCGATAAAAAAATGCCAACCGCCATTAGTGCTTTCAGTATAGCACAGGGTGTTACAATTGGCAAGTTTTTTGGTCTAAATCATGAATATCATGAATATATTTTCAATTTTATTGATAAAAATGAATTTTTAATCATCTTATTTTATTTAATCAGAATATAAATCCGCATAATTAAAGCTGTTTTTAAAATTTCATTTTATGCGTTAAAATGTATATTTTATTATAATTAATCGCCATAATGCCCAGTTTATTCCTTTTTAAACAGAAAATTTTATTGCGTTAATACGCTAAACTACTTGAGTCTCCCTCTCATTGTGGCTTCATATTTCTGTATCAGGTTAAAATTTTGGGTTATTTCCTTCGTTTTTTTGCAGCCAAGATGCAACTTCCTTCATTATTAAAATTCAATTGTTCTCTATTCAAATACAACTGTATTTATTGAGTTCTCTTATCACAGAAAAGTATGCGTTTTTTCGTCACATTGCATAATATCCTGCAAAAATTGTCTTTACCGCAGGCTTTCGATCGATTTATGCATTGCCATGGAATCCTGCAAAAACTCTTCGGAAACTGGGAATAATATCCTGAACTCAGCGTGATATCACAGGCTGTTAGAAGAATTGTCATATGCTTTTTCCAATAAATATGTATCAGTTTTATGGATATTGACATCTAAAGACAAAACTCCTATGCTATAGTTACTCTGGCAGTAATGCATGACTAATCCTTTATCTTACAGTGGTTGCCGCTTTAAAGTACGCGGGCAGTCACGGGTGTGCGGGTGAACTAAGTGAGAATTGGTATTGATATAGGTTCTACGACTATAAAATGTGTGGTGCTCAATGCGAATGATGATATTGTCTATCATTCGTATGAGCGCCACTATTCTCAAATTGCCGAAAAAACCGCCGGGCTGGTCAGCACGGTTCGCGCGGGCTTTTCGCCGCAGGAGGACCTCGTGCTTGCTATTTCGGGCTCCGCGGGCATGGGGCTGGCTGAAAAATGCGGCATTCCCTTTGTTCAGGAGGTGTACGCCACCCGCGTCGCCCTGCGCAGCCGCCTGCCTGAAACTGACGCCGCCATTGAGCTGGGCGGCGAAGACGCCAAGATTCTGTTTCTGAAAAACGGGCTTGAGGTGCGTATGAACGGCTCCTGCGCCGGCGGCACAGGCGCGTTCATCGACCAGATGGCCACGCTGCTGGACATCACGCCCGAGCAAATGAACGATTACGCCGCGCGCGCCCAGCGCCTTTATACCATTGCCTCACGCTGCGGCGTGTTTGCAAAGTCGGACATTCAGCCGCTGCTTAATCAGGGCGCAAACCACGACGACATTGCCGCTTCGATCTTCTCAGCTGTTGTTAACCAGACCGTCGCCGGACTGGCACAGGGCCGACCCATCACCGGCAATGTCATCTATTTGGGCGGTCCGCTCACCTTTTTGCCGGAGCTGAGAAAAAGCTTTGACAATACGCTGAAGGTCACCGGCCTCTGCCCGGAAAATTCGCTTTATTATGTGGCGCTGGGTGCGGCGCTTTGCGCCGACCGCGCCGTCGACCCCGAAGAAGTCTTAAGTCAGCTTGCCGGCCTGTCGCACGCCGGGCAGTATCATTCTATTGCGCCGCTGTTTGAAAACGAGCGGCAGTACGCTGATTTTTGCGCGCGCCACAGCCGTTGCACCGTCGAAGAGGCCGACCCCGCCGCCTACACCGGCAGGGCTTTTCTCGGTGTCGACGCCGGCTCCACCACTGTAAAGCTGGCGGTGATAGACGACGAGGGGCGTCTGCTGGCAAGCGTTTATCAGCCCAACAAGGGCAACCCCGTGCCGGTCGTGCGCCAGTTTCTGGCCGATTTTTACACCCGCTATCCC
>JAEWMM010000188.1 GCA_023457175.1 Bacillota bacterium
GGTTTATGTGTTTAGACCCGCTATGCTGTCTAAGCTGCTTGCCCGCAGAGACGTCGCCTGCTTTTTGGACGGTTATGGCTTTTCGGGCTGTCAGAGTCTCGAAAGCTATATCGAAAGGCTGGGCAGCCACATCTGCGCGGCAAATTGCTTCCCGCATGAAATCGGCATATTTTTAGGCTACCCGCTTCAGGACGTGCAGGGTTTTATACAAAACAAGGGCAAGGATTTCAGTCTTTGCGGCTTTTGGAAGGTTTATTCCGAGCCGCAGCGCGCCGAAAAGCTGTTTGCGCAGTACCGCAAATGCTTTGGCGTCTATAAAACGCTGTTTGAAAATGGGCGCAGCATTATGCAGCTGACTGTGGCGGCCTGATTATTGCCGGCAATGCGAATACGCCATATTATAGTTTGGAAAGGAACGTTATCATGAAGAAAATTGCAATTGTCTATTGGAGCGGCACCGGAAATACCGAGGCTATGGCCAACGAAATCGCCGCCGGGGCCAAAGAGGCCGGAGCTGAGGTGTCGCTGTTCACACCCGCCGACTTTGCGCCTGATATGATCTCCGGCTTTGACGCGCTGGCGTTCGGCTGCCCCTCCATGGGCGCTGAAGAACTGGAGGAAATCGAGTTTGCACCGATGTTCAGCGCGGTTGAAAGAAGGCTTGCCGGCAAAGCGGTCGCGTTGTTCGGCTCTTACGGCTGGGGCGACGGTCAGTGGATGAGAGACTGGCAGGCCCGCTGCGGCGACGCCGGTATCAATCTTGTCGCGGATGGACTCATTGTTAATGAAGCGCCCGACGACGACGGCATTGCGCAGTGCAAGGCTCTGGGCAAGTCGCTGGCTTAACCGGCGCAGTGGCAAGTAGGTTTTGTTTTAGCTTGACTTCCGGTCTTTACGACCATAAACTTCACCCCAATTCTATTTCCGTACAAAACGGGCATGCCATTCAATGTGGCATGCCCGTTTTGTTTGCCTGTGCCCTTCTTTTTACACGTAAAAAATCAAAAAACGGCATCAAGCTTTTGTTCTGACAAGTTACTATCGGCTGTTCCAGATATCGGAAGTCGTATAAATTCATGGCAGAGGGATATGATTAATACTGATATATCGCTAAAAATCGAATAAAGCGACGAGCCTTATTTATTCTGCCGGATAAAACCGACGGTGGGTCAGCGCCCGATGACAAGGGCAAAGCAGGGCGGAAAATATGCCGCAGAGTCCCGGTTTTCAGCGAAATATCGGTACAAGATAAGATTATTGCAAACGAGGCGCAATATGCAGTATTTAATTTCATTTTTAGAGGGCGTCATATCCTTTATATCGCCCTGTCTTTTGCCCATGCTTCCGATATACATTTCTTATTTTGCCGCAGACGGTGCGGATACCACCCGCAAAACAACGCTTAAAAATGCTTTAGGCTTTGTGTTGGGCTTTACGCTCACCTTTGTCGCGCTCGGCCTTTTTTTCGGGATACTGGGCAGCTTTCTGCTCAATTACGCCGTCGTCGTCAACATTGTTTTGGGCGGTTTGATCGTTTTATTCGGCTTGGGCTTTATGGGGGTTATCAAGCCCATTTTTGATATGCACGGCGCAAGCCGCGCCAACACCGAAAACCTGAGCTTTTTAAAGGCTGTGGCATTCGGCATGATATTTTCAATCAGCTGGACGCCTTGTGTCGGCGCATTTTTAGGCTCTGCTCTGGCGATGGCCTCGGTCAGCGGTTCGGCTTTGCAAGGAACATTGATGCTTTTGTGCTTTTCCGCTGGGCTTGGAATACCCTTTATTCTCTCCGCGCTGCTGATTGACAAGCTGAAAACCGCCTTTGATTTTATAAAAAGACACTATAAAACTATCAATTTTATCTGCGGCCTTTTTCTGGTCGTCATCGGAATTTTGATAATGACGGGCCAGCTTGGCCGGTTCCTGAATCTATTCAACAGTTAATTTTTCAAGAAAAATTTGATATTCCTGCATGCAAAATCCACCCGCCAATCTCTTCAACTTTTTAGCGGAATATCGGTATAAGAAAGGAAGTTTGCGCATGACCGATAAAAAAAAGCTGGCAGTCACCATTACCGTTCTTCTTTTGACGATGATTATTTCCGCAGCCATTTACAACAGCTACAAAGACCGTGTTGATCCCTCTACGGGCGAGCTGACCAGAACGGCACAGCTTGAAAACCAGATACCGGTAGGCCCAAACGGGCCGGAAGCGTTGGATGCCGTGGCGACACAAGCGTCGGACTTTACGATGCAGGATGCGGAGGGGAACAACGTTTTACTCTCAAGCTTTGAGGGTACGCCTGTGGTTCTGAATTTCTGGACCTCATGGTGCAGCTACTGTAAGGCTGAGATGCCCGATTTTGAGGAAGCCTATAAGCAATATGGCGATCAGGTGCAGTTTGTCATGCTAAACGTTGTCAAATCGGAGAAGAACAGCGAGGACGGCAGAAACTTCATCAGGAACGCCGGGTACACCTTCCCTGTATTCTACGACACAGAAGGAAACGCGACGACCTTATACGCCATCCGCGGATTCCCCGCCACAATATTCATCGATAAGGATGGAAGAATCGTGGAAAAAAGCCTCGGCAAGATTACGCCTGAGAAGCTGGATCAAAATATCCAAAAGCTAATTGCTCTTGAATAGCGCCGCTGCAAAGGCCGAACAGCTAAACGGCCACGCCATGGTTGACGGATATCATTTTAGGCCGCCCCGGAGTATTCGGGGCGGCCTAAAATCGCGCATTTTTAATTTCAGATTGGCTTCTGCGCAATTGCCTTGCAAAAGCGGCATGGGCTGTATAGCTGTATAGAAAAACGCCCGCAAATCCGCTTAAGCGAAGGATTTATGAGCGTTTAACTTTAGCGTGCATATGCCTGCCAACAAAATGAGTTTACTGTGGCGGCGCTTTTAAAATTAGCGGCATGCGTCAATTTCCGCTTTCTCCTGACAAAGATTTTATTCAACTGCCAGCGATTTTGTATTTGATCTAGTACTTCGACGATACAACACCGGTCTTTGCAGACGCCTGCGGCGCCTGAGCCGGCTCAAAGACGGAAACGCCATGATTTTTAAGCTTAAACTGGCTTGCCAGATTGCTGAGCATTCTGGCCTGCGCAGACAGCTCCTGGCTTGCCGCAGCGCTCTGCTGCGCGGTGGACGAATTGGACAGCACAACCGAGGAGATTTTGTTGACGCTAGCGGTAATATGCGAGATCGAAAGGCTCTGCTCTTGAGAGGCCGACTGAATCTCGCCGGCGCCGTGCGCAATCTCCCGCGCGTCCACCAGAACGCCGCTGAGCATCTGCGCCATCGAGTCGGTCAGGCGCTTGCCCGTCTCGACCGATTTAACCGAAACATCGATCAGCTCGGCCGTGCTCTTGGCTGCCAAAGCGCTCTTCGCCGCCAGATTCCGCACTTCGTCCGCCACCACGGCAAAGCCCTTGCCGGAAACGCCCGCTCTCGCAGCTTCGACCGCCGCATTGAGCGCCAGTATGTTGGTTTGGAAGGCGATATCTTCAATCGTCTTGTTGATCTTGATGATCTCTTCCGAGTTCTTCTGAATGTCGTTCATTGCCCCCAGCAGAAGCCGCATCTGCTGTTCGCTCTCGTCAAGATTTGTACCCATCTGCTGGGCCTTGCCATTAAAGACGCTGGCATTCTCGGCGGTGTAGCCGATCTTGGTGACGATCTCGCCCACGGCGTCAGAAAGCGCCTCAATGGCGGCGTTTTGCTCGTTGGCGCCTTCCGCCAATAGCTGCGAGCTGGACGCAACATGTCCCGCGCCGACCGAAACCTGCTCGGAGGCCTGATCCAGTCTGCCAAGCGTGTCGGAAATCTGTTCGGTAAACTTTTCAATCGAAAGGCCAATATTGGTAAAATCCCCGATAAACTGCTGCGGAGGCAGGTCAAAATTGCCCTGCTCCATCTGCTTCATCGACCGGTCGATACGGGAGACATACGCCGAAAGGGTATCAATCGACGCCCGCATACTGTTGGCAAGCATGCCCAGCTCGTTCTTGGAGGTGTAGGCGATCCGGCTTTGCAGATCCCCGCGCGCAAGGCTCTCCATTCCCTGCTCCAGTATTTTGATCGGCAGCAGAATTTTTTTGCGGATGATAACCACGATAAAGAGCAGGGCGATTAGATTGATTGCCAGATTGAGCAGGCTTACGATCTTGAGCTTGATAATGCCCTGCGCGGAAAACTTCTCCGCCTGTGAAACGGCGTCGTTGCACTTGTTGAAGAGTTCCTCACTGTTGGCCATCAGCGTCGCGTTGTTGGCGTTGCCCCGCCCATTGTTCATAAGCGGAAGAATCTGCTCCTGCCAGTAGTTGCGAATCTGCTGCATCTGCGCGACCAGTACGTCGTCCTGCGGCACCGGCAGATCAAGCTCCGCGCTGCCTGCAATGAGGCCGTCCATCGTCTTTTCAACCTTGGAGATCTGCTCGTCCACCGGCTCATCCAGCAGGTACAGCTTCATTATGCGCTGTGTCGCGCCCCGGACGACGCCGCAGTAATTTACAATTTTTCCGTTGCTTTGGTTCTGATCGAGGAGCAGGAACATAAGTCCTGTACCCAGAACGCTCAACAAAGCAAGGCTAAACATGATGCTGTAGATAATTTTTTTGATGCTCATACTTTCATCTCCTTTAAAACTTATGACAGACTTGCGCTTGCGGGAAAGAGTCGACAAACTTGCGGCTCCCGGAGAGGAGATGCAATAAGAACCGTAAACAAAAAATTTGAATATATTGTATTATTTTACAATTAAAGAAAAAATAAGTCAATAATAATAACGATAATAATAATATATAGCATTATCCAATGTGTGGCAGCTACAGGGTACAGCAGACTGTTTGAATATAATTCATCATAAAAAACTATGGCATTTTGCAAATCGCGTTACAACAAAGATGATTGGGTTATTTTTGTGCCGACAAAATGGGTAACCAGCCTAATGCCAATTGTGCTTTTCAAAATCTTAGGGCAGTCCCTGCAAAAGCATGCTCTGCGGCACAGGCGCGGACAAGAACAAACCAGCATTAATGGACCATATCAGCGACAAGATGCTGCGGCATTACCAGAATGTCAGCTATGACGATTTGCGGAAGATTACCGGCAATGCAAAAGCTTATACTACCAATGCGACAAAATAAAAAAGAAAAAACCGCTCAGGAACGTGATTCCCAAGCGGTTTTCTTTTGGTGGAGATAAGCGGGATCGAACCGCTGACCTCTTGAATGCCATTGTAGCGCTCTCCCAGCTGAGCTATACCCCCATATTAATTTGTCACATCGTCGCGCGCTTACTAATCTGCGCTTGTGTTGGCGACGTTTTATATAATATCATATTAAAATACAATAATCAATACCTTTTGGCACAATTTTTAAGTTTTTTTCATTTATTTTAGGAGGGGGCGGCAGCGCTGTTTTTATTGACTTTTTGCGGTAACGGCACATGCGTTGCCTTGTAAGACAACGTCCAGACTGCTCAAATGGCGGGCGGTGCGGCCCGCACCCGGACCGCACCCCTCTGGTTTGTGGATAATTGCCTTACCGGACAAACCGCGCGGGTTAACACCCGCGCGGTCTTTGTCAATGTCCATGCAGCAAAACACGCTTAAATCAGTGACGACAGCACACCTGCCTTGGTCACGATGCCGCGCAGGCGATTCTCGCCATCCGTTACGGCAATCGGGTACAGCGTCTCGGCGGCAACCGGCAGAATATCCGCCACAAGCGCATCTTCGGTTGTGATTGCAATGTTGCTTGCCATCACCTCGCCAACCGAGAGCCCCTCACGCAGAGCGCGAATGGCCTCTGTGATAGTCAAAACCCCTTCTAAGCGCAGGTCGTCGTCCACAACATAGACCGTCGACAACGCGTTTTTGCGCATCTCCCGGATGGCATGCTCGGCGCCGTCGGCGCGGCGCATCAGGCATGTGGGGGTCATCATAATATTTTTGACGGTCAGCACCTTGGTTTTGTCCGCCGCGCCGATAAAATCGCGCACATAGTCGTCGGCCGGGTGCGCGCTCATCTGCTCGGGGGTACCGACCTGAATAATCTTTCCGTCGCGCATAATCGCAACCGTGTCGCCAAGTTTAAAGGCTTCATCAATATCATGGGTGACAAAAACCACTGTCTTTTTAAGCTTTCTCTGTAAAGACAGCAGCTCAAACTGCATGTCGCGGCGAACGAGCGGATCAAGTGCGGAGAAGGGCTCGTCCATAAGCAACACCTCGGGGTCATTGGCCAGCGCGCGCGCAATACCAACGCGCTGGCGCATGCCGCCCGAAAGCTGGTTGCAGTTTTTATGCTCCCAGCCGTCCAGACCGACCATCGAAATCAGCTTCATGGCCTTTTGCTCACGCTCAGGTTTAGACATGCCCTTGACCTCCAGACCATAGGCAACGTTCCCCAGAACGTCGCGGTGGTCCATCAGGCCAAAGGACTGAAACACCATGGAAATTTTGTTGCGCCGCAGTGCCAGCAACTCCTGCTTGGTCATGCCGCCCAGCTCGGCGCCTTCAAAGGTAATGCTGCCGGAGGTCTGCCGGTGCAGTCGGTTGAGGCAGCGCAGCAGTGTCGATTTACCGGAGCCCGAAAGTCCGATGATGACGAATATTTCGCCTTTTTTGATGTCTAAATTAATATCCGACAGCGCTGCCGTCACGCCGGTTTTACGATAAACCGAATCTTTATTCGCGCCGGATTCGAGCATGGCAACCGCATCGGTGCGGTTATTGCCGTAAAGCTTATAAACATTTTTAATGGAAATAATGGATTCGGCATTCATCATTCCTTACCTCCTCTCGAAAACCAGCCCTGGGTAAGGCGGTCCATCAGCACAGCCAGAATAACCACTGCCGTACCGTTGATCAGTCCGCGTGAAATCTCGGTCCGGTTCACGGCGATCAGCACCTCGTTGCCAATACCCTGCGCACCGATCATCGAGCAGGTGACCACCATCGCCATAGCCATCATCATCGTCTGGTTGATGCCGGTCATGATGGTGGGCAGCGCCTGCGGAATCTGCACCTTAAACAACGCCTGCATGCGGGTAGAGCCGAAGGATTTTGCAGCCTCGACAACCTCACGGTCGACCTGACGGATGCCTAAGCTGGTCAACCTGATAACCGGCACCACCGCATAAATGACCGTTGCAATAACCGCCGGCGCCGAGCCCATGCCAAAGAACAGCACGGCCGGTATGAGGTAAACAAAGACCGGCATGGTTTGCATCGTATCGAGCACCGGCCGGATGATACGGTTAGCCTGCTCAGAGCCTGAAATCAGTACGCCGATGGGCAGCCCGATCAGCAGCGACAGGATCACGCCTGAAATGACGATGGACAACGTTTCAAGCATCAGGCTCCACAGGCCGAACATGCCGATCAAAAACAGCATAATGGCGTAGATAAAACCCTTGATCCAATTGCCGGACGTCGCTCTTCCAAGGAAGAATACCAGTGCAATGAGCAGCCACCAGGGAATCAGGTGGAGTGTGGTGCGGATAAGGCCCACCGTAGCGGTGAGACCGGATTTTACCGCCTCAAAGCCGGCGCTGTGCCGCACTGAGAAGCCGCGGACGGCGCTGTCGATTACCTCGGTGTTAACCGGCATGGTAAACGGGAACTCAAGCAACGGGTTGACCTTCTTGGCTACGCTCTCCATGCCAAGCGCCTGCTTCATTTCGGCTGCTTGCTCCGCCGTCAGCCATTCGTCCAGCAGCTCGGGGTGGGTTGTCATCATCCAGCGGGCGGCCTGCTCGTAGTTGGCCTGCGTATCCTGCATGTAGGCAAGCGCCTCGGAAAGCAAGGCGCTGGTTGTGCGGTAGTTTTTTAAGAACGCACAAAACGCGGGGTTATTTTCGGCAAACGTATTGCTGGTACCGACCGTAACGGTAACCGACGGACACGCTGTTTTGCCCTGCATGTACAGCTCAGGATCGTATGGCTCATCCTCTAGCAGAACAAAATCATATTTGCCCAAGAGCCATGTGGGCTCCCAGTAATAGGCGACAATCGGCGCGCCCCTGTCATAAGCCGAAATCAGCTCGGCGCTCATGGCGGCGTCGGTGCCGGGCCTAAAATAATTAAAGTTTGCGTCAAGGCCGTATGCCAAATACTTTTTATGCATGATCTCGTCGACCTCCCAGCCAGGAATGCCACCGTAAACGCGGCCCTTGCTGGGGTCTTCATTATCTTTAAAAACCGAGGCATAATTTTTTAGATCCTTCACAGTGCGCAAATCAGGCGCGACGGGCGCTATTCCCCGCTCGGCGTCGCCCTCAATCACATATCGGGGTACATAAAGTCCCTGACCGTTATCGTCAAAATTAACGCCCATTTCCTGAAAGCGCCCTGCCTCAAGATCCTGGTCATACACGCTGATATTGTCGGTCCATATTTCCATATGGACATCTATTTCACCTTTGATGAGCGCCTCATGGGCGATGGGCGTGCTGCCTGAAACCTCGCTTGTGCTGTCATAGCCGAACAGGGTGGTGGCGATCAGTCCTGCCGCTGCGTTCTGCAGGCGGATAGAATCCCAGCCTACATCAGCAAACGCAATGTTTTTTTGTGCGGGCTTTTGGCTACAGCCTGATAAAACGGCCGACGCGCAGAGTAAAGCCAGCACTGCCGAAACGACTCTCTTCATACAATTTCCCCTTCCTCATATTATTATAGTGACAACTTTATTTTAACACGAAGTTGTCACCCAGTCAATGCCGCTATCAAAATGATAGCAACAAATTTGCGCAGATCGTGACGAAACGACGGTTATAGCCAGATTAACGGCAAAAGCGCCCTTGGCTGGCGCAGCTATTTTCGCAACGTAAAGCGGCCGATCAAGGCAGGCTGACGCTTAGACGGAGAGAGTAACGCAGCAGCACGAAGATATCGCGGTTAACCCTATTTTTCGAACGCCTTAGTAAACCTTTAAGCTCGGCCTTATGCAGGCAAGATGGTATTCTCAATTAGCGTGATGCGCCAAACTGCTGCAGACTGCAAAGGCTGGGTGGTTTGGCGTTAATCGACGATATCAGCCTTCGGCGCTTTTTTTTGCGTTTATAAAGCTTGCAACGCCGTCGACATCGGTCACATCGCAGGCAATCACCAGCAGATCCTGTTTTTTCAACACCGTTTGGGGCGTTGGCGACAACAGGATCTCCGCGCCGCGGCGAACGGCTACAATGGTAGCGCCCGTATGCTTTCTAAAATCGAGGTTGCAGATGCTTTTTCCCTCAATCGCAGCGTCCTCGGCCACCGTAAACTCATAGGTTCTCAGGCGGTCGCTGTTTCGGAAGCGGTCTGAAAGGTCGGTAATCTGCTCAACCATATCGCTGATGCGCTCATCGATCTGCCTGCGCTGCGCCATCAACCGGTTGAGCTCCCCCTTGAGCGTCATCAGGTCGCGCCGCATCTCGTAATGCTCAACGTATTCCACCGCGCGCTGCTTTGAAATCACCTGCGAACCGACGTTTTCCTGCACTTCAATGATGCCCATATCCGAAAGCAGCCGCAGCGCGCGCCGAATCGTTTCAGGCGACACCCCGTATTGGGAGCTCATCAATGAACGGCCTGAAAACCGCTCCTGCTCCGCCAAAGCGCCCGAGGCAATCTTTGCGGCAATATCATAAGCCACCTGCAGGTAGATGGGGGGTTTTATTTGAATTTTCATGTCTATCTCCCTGAAAATCATGATGTTTACCCGGTCGGTCCGCCAATTATCGGGGCGTTTAGCGGCATATGACCGTTTATGGTTATTATACCATTTAAATACGATAATTAACAGGCTTCGATCCGCTTATAACATCGACATATGCGAAATTGGGATTCTGTGCGTCTTCGGCGGTCTACACGCTTTACCGTCGATATTAAATAATTTTACGGCAGCCCGCAGCGGGCGGAGCGTCATAACTTTTTCCTGTAGGAACGCCGCATTATGCCCTCGGTTAGACGGCGGTCTCCCGCGTTCAGATGAACTGTATCCTATGTCAAAGCGGCACGAAGGCGCATATATTATAGTGGGCTACAGCCTAATGAAAGGAGGATATGGTTTGAATTCTAACAGAGTTTTTACCAACCAGTCCAATTCCAATACCCTGGGCAACCAAGCGCGTTGCGGCGGCGGCCGCCAGAATATCCAGGGCCTTCTGGGCCGGTCGGTCGATTGTAACTGCATCGGTGGCAGCTGTGGTACGGGGTGTGCATCGGACCCCTGCCTGCAGAGTATGCGGTGCGTGCTGACCACCATTGACGATATTGTGCGCAGTATGTCGCCGGGCTTTAGCATCGGTGTGGAAATTACCACCACCGACGGCACCGTAAATACCGTTTTTTTTAGCAGCAGCAACTGCGCCGTCAGAATCAACGGCACCACCCTGATTGCGAACGACTTGGTAATCTCAATTTGCGCCATCGCAAAGATCCGCGTATTGACCGGCGGACTTGTCGGCTCGACCTTTGTGGCGCAGCTGCTCGCGGCGCTGGACTGCCTGGCCAGCCGCTGCTGCCCGGAGGGCTGCGGCAGCGACCCCTGCGTGCAGGATATGCAAAACTACCTCTACTGCCACCAAAACAGCATCGCCGCCGTCAGCTTTGAGGGCGGACTGGAGATTATCCGAAATATTCTGGCCCCCGTAGGCATTAACTACGTCAATGTCGTCGGCGGCGCGGCGCTATCCACAACGTCGACCGCCGCGCTGTCCGGCGCGTCGCTTAACGTCGATACCACACCGGTGGTCAGCGCCGTCATACCGGCCGCCACAACGGTCGTCAGCAGCATTGCGGCGGATGTCAGCAGCGTAGTTACCGGCATCACGAGCACGCCGGTCGCCGTCAGCGCGCCGATCACCAGTGTTCCGACCACAGTGGTCACCGGCGTTACCACCACCCCCGTGACGGGTCTGGCACAAAACCTGACGACCACCACTGCCACCGTCCTCGACGGCCTTGCCATCGGGACGACGCCGGTTCTGACCGGTCTGGGCACCCCCTCGACAATTTCGGGGGTTCTGACCGGCCTGACCGGCATCTCAAGCATCACACCGGAACCGGTGTTGGTTCCCTTCTTCACGAGCGGCAACGCCGGCCCGCTGACCGTGACGATTGACGGTGTCGAGTATCCCGTCATGTCCGGCGGCGAGCAAGTCGTTTACGGCGGCACACTGACCGCCTTTGTCTTCCCCTCCGGCGCAAGCTTTTTGGGCGGCGTGACCGGAACGCCCACGCTTTCAACCATCACCCAGCAGGGCACGCCGACCACCGCTACGGTTGTCTCCTCGGTGGTGCCCGATACGACGAGTGTTATTGCGTCGGTCTCGGCCGGCTCTGCATCCGGCCAGTTTGTCAGCGCCGTTACAACCGGCACTGTGGGCAGCGTTATCGCCCCGGCCGCCGTTACGGCGGTGGGCAGCGTTGCCGCCGCCACCGAAATTATCAGCACGCTGGGCGCCGTCAACACCATTCCGGCCAGCAGCCTGTTCGCCACCGCTTTCACCGACGTCGTCGACGAGGTGTCGCTGTCCACCACGACGACCGGCGTGTTGGCCTCGGCATCGCTCAGCACAAGCGCACAGAGCGTCGTGGGCTCGATCAGCACCA
>JAEWMM010000189.1 GCA_023457175.1 Bacillota bacterium
AATCGGCGGCAGGCTGTTGTTCTCAGAAACGTCTAGCTCACCACTGCGCACCATGGCGACGAAGGCGGCAGCAATCTGCGGATCGAAATGCGTTCCGGCACACGCTTCTATTTCCTTGAGCGCAACGTCTGTCGGCAACGCATCCTTATACGGCCGCTTTGACGAGATGGCGTCAAAGCTGTCGGCAATAGCGAGACAACGCGCGGAAATGGGAATCTGATCGCCCTTTAATCTGCGCGGATAGCCCTGCCCGTCCCAGCGCTCATGATGCCCCATGATGGCCGGCATCACATAATTAAGCGACGGCAAATGCTTGACAATCGCAATCGACATATCCACATGCTGCTGCATAATGGCATATTCCTGCGCGGACAACGGTTCAGGCTTGGCCAGAATATGCTCTGGAATACCGATTTTGCCGATATCATGCAACAAACCGGCTTCCGAGATGATCGACACATGCACCGGATCCATCCCCAGCTTGGCGGCCAGCGCCGAGGCGTAGCGCGCAACATTTTGCGAGTGCCTGAAGGTAAAATGATCCTTGGTATCAATAGCGGCGGTCAGGGCGTAAAGCGTTGCGGTATATGCCGGGCCGGTTTGATTGCTGTGCATACTGAGCGATGCGATTAAAGCGTCGGGCAAAACCTCGCTGAAATTCTCCGATTCCTTTTTGCCTTTAGCGCAAAGCTTGGGCGTATAAATAACAGTTTTGTTTTTGCCGGAGTTTTTAGCGCTAAACAGCGCTAAGTCGGCACGCAGCATCAGCTCCTCCTGATTGGGCGCAGCCGCCGGATAGGTGCACAGACCAATGCTCACCGAGAGAAAGCGCCGGTCGTACTGCGAGCTGCCAAAAAACATCCGCTGCACCTTGGTGCGTATTTTTTCGGCAATTTCAAAAGCGCCTGAGGCATTATAGTCCGGCAGTACGACGGTAAATTCCTCGCCGCCGTAGCGTGCGCAGATGCCGCGCTGGCCGACAATTGTTTTTATCAGCGCCGCAATTCTGCGCAGCGCCTTGTCGCCCTCCAGATGGCCGTACAGATCATTATAAACACGGAAAAAGTCGACGTCGATAATGATAACCGACACCGGCTTGCCGCTTTTGCGCGTCACAACGGTGGGCAGGTATTGATAAAGATAACGCGTATTATAAAGCCCCGTCAGATCGTCGGTGGTAGCCTGCGGCTGAATACCGCGATAGCTGTGCACATTGTCGATTGCCACAGCGGTCGAAGCGCCAAAATCCTTAAGCAGGCTCAGGTCCTCCACGGTGTAGGCGGTATTGTCTTGCTTTGAAGCCAGCAAGATCATACCAATTAAAACACCCCGGCATTTTATGGGTACCACGACCTGAATATCCAAGTTGCAAAGCGCCTGCCGTTCCTTCTCGCAAAGAGCCCGGAACGGGGCGGCGCAATGGAGATTTGTGATATCCAGACAGTCGCCGTTCTGGCTTATTGAGAGAACCACGGGGCTGTGCGCGCTGATTTCAATATCTTTAATGGTCAGCGCAACGGTGGAAGAAAAGGGTCGGTAGATGCCCGTCTCGTAATCCGGAAACAGCAGGCAGGCATGCTTAGCGGCCATCGCTTTTTCCACGGTTTTGAGCAGCTGCATCGAGAGTTCAGAAAGGTCGCGGCTGCCCGTATTATGAAAGGTAAAGGTGTGCAGGGCGTTGCGGCGCTGTGAAGCGGTTTTGTGGAACAGCCGGTTTATCAGCGCGCGCGCCAAAATAAACGCCGGTTGAAACAGAGTTGCCGCGAGGAGCGCGGCGAGCGCGGTAAAGACGTAGGCTGGCGCGTCATAGGCCGCCAGCCCTTTTTTAAGCAGAAATATCGCCCCCGTGAAGAGGGCGCATACCGACAGTAAAACTGCCGAAAACGTAAGGCCGCGCACCGCCATAAAGCGCATTTCAGAGGTTCGATTCTTGAAAATGGCAAAAAACAAAATAAATGCGGTCACGGTGCCGCAGAGAATGTCAATGGGGTATTGCCCAAGGGCGGGCAGCATATTGCAAAAAGCACCCGCATACCCAATGCCAATGGCAACGAGCAGCCACCGGATGGGCGCAGATTGCACCCCCTGCTGTATGCGATAATAAAAAGCTTTGTAGAAAATGCAAAACGCCAGGATGGCCGAGATTAAAAACACCCAGCCCGCCATCGGGCCAAGGGTGTAACGCAGGGTATAAAACCCATAGCTGTCCGCGCGGGGCTGCCTGACGATCTGCACCTGAGTGGACACCAGTCCCATGCAATTGGTGATCAGCATAAAGGCCGTAGCGGCGTTCCAAAACATATTGGCAATGCGTGAGACCGAACCCGCATAAAAGTCCATCAGATAATAAGCGCAAAGGGATGACAGCAGCGTCCCGCATAACAGGGCGCGCATCCAGAACAAAACGCCGGGCCAAAGCTGCAGCCGCATCAAAAGGGCCGAACCCGACCAGATTGCCAAAGAGGCCAGCAAAAAGGCATAATATTGCATGGCCTTGTCCCGCTTGGAAATTAAAAAGATTACCAACAGCAGCGCATAACTGCCGGTGGCAATAATGGGTACAGCCCAGAAAAAAAACTGTAAAAAGGGCATGGAAGTATCGCCTCGCCTTCATATAAAAGCATAACCCTTAAACGCCCGGGGCAGTGGGAGAAAAGCAGGGCCCCAAACCGCAAAGACGCTATAACATGCGGGGCCGACAAAAAATAGGCACGCCGCAGGCCGTTTGATACTGCCTGACGGAATGCGCAAAGACAGACTGTAAAAATCAAGGAAATTGAAATTATAAAATCTAGAAATAATATACCTTAATATTATACAATGGGATGTTGTAAAAGTCACTGGTTTTTTCTAAAAATTCGAGGAACATACCCCGTAACGAAGCGCATTTGAAAATATGCCGCAGGCATCCTGCGGCAGGGCCGCCCCGCTGTATTTGATACGGGAGCAATCAGCCTAAAAACGTCCGCCAATCACCGAGATGTATTTGTCGCGGGCTTTGTCAATAACGCCGATATTTAAAGCATCTATTGAATTGTCCGGTTTATTTCGTTATAATGTCACAATAATCATTCAAAAAAATTTTACGCAATATTAAAAAGCAGGAGGGATTTTTAGCAATGGATCGCGCGTATGACAGAACCAAAATGGCAGCCCGGGACTTTTTTTCGGCCGGTAAATCCGGATACGGATACTGCCAAGGTATCGACGAAGGGTGTTATGGGATAGGTACGCGCTGTCGATCTCGACGCTTAGAGTCGCTTTTAAAAAGTGAAAAAACTACTCCGGCAATATAATTAAAACTGAATTTATACATAATAAAGCGTTAAAGGGAGACGACATGGATATGTTTACGATAAAGATATTGAACAAAATCTCGGATGTGATTTATCAGGAGCTGAGCTGCGAAAAATACGCCGTCTCAGATAATGC
>JAEWMM010000190.1 GCA_023457175.1 Bacillota bacterium
ATGTACTGAACAGCACATTTTTACAGGCGGCGCAGGAGGCGCTGACCATTCTTGGCGTTTATGGACAGAAAAGTAAAAATCGCTATATTCGTCAGGCAAAGGAGTATATTTCCCAGCATTGCTCGGACAGCGATTTGTCCCTGTCCAAGGTGGCCGCTTATATCGGCATCAACCCGAATTATCTAAGCCGGCTGTTCTATTCGAGCGGTGAGGAGAATTTTATCGATACACTGAACCTCTACCGTATTGAAAACGCCAAGCTGCTTTTGCGCCAGACCGGTATTCCGATTAAGGAAATCGGCTTTAAAACCGGCTTTAACTCGATGCAAAGCTTTAACCGCGTCTTTAAAAAGTTTGCGGGCACCACGCCCAGTCAATACCGCAAGGAGAAGGAGAGAGAGTCATGAAGCGCCTGTACGCAGTGATGCTGGTCTTTTTGACGGCGCTTTGCGGCTGCATGGCGGCGACGTCCGAGCTTCCGCCCCTTGAGCTGCCGGCGGAGTCGGTTTCTCAGGCGCCCGCCGAGGTACAGCAGGCGACCTATCAGTTTTCGGTGGCCTTTACAGGCAACAGCTATTCCAAAAAGGTCTATCAGGCCGCCGCCAACATCGAAAAGCGTACCAACGGCGACCTAAAGCTGGTCATCTTTTCAGACGGACAGATGGGTACCGATACCGAAATTATACAAGCGGTACAAAACGGCACGCTGAGTATCGTTGCGGCCAATACCGCCATTTTTCAGCCGCTGGTGCCGCAGGCCGCCGTCATCAACATCCCGGCCTGCTACACCCAGTATGTGCAGCCCTATATTTCCTACGACGGCGAGTTTTACCGGCAGTTTAATAAGTGCTTTAACAAGGCGGGCTTTGAACTGCTGGTGCAGGAGGCGAGCGGCTATCGCCTGCTGACCAGCGCATCCTCCATCACCACGCTCGACCAGCTCGGGGGTTTGCGTATCCGCACGCTGAACAATCGGTTCCACGTCAGGCTGTGGGAGCTGCTCGGCGCAGAGCCCTATCAGAACATTGAGTGGAGTGAGCTATATTACGCCCTGCAGGAGGGCGTGGTCGAGGCGCAGGACAATCCTCTGGAGATTATTCGGATGGGCCGGCTGCAGGATATTCATCCCTACGCCCTCAACGGTCCGTTTTTTGTCACCTATAATTCACTGGCCATGAACAAAGCGGCTTACGACGCGCTTCCGGAAGATTATCAGAAGATTCTCAAGGAGGAGCTGTATACGGCAATGGCTGAAAATATTGCGCGTATGCGCAAAAACCCCGTCGAGGTGTACGGGCTGACCATAAACAGCTTATCGCAGGACGATCAGGAGCTGCTCAAAGCCCGCTTGCTCCCGATGCTCAATGAGATTGAGCAGGAGACCGGCTCGGATCTGACGAACGCGCTAATCATTGAGAATCAGTTAAAAAAGGACTGATCGGCGACACACTTTTCAGACAGCACCTGTAAGTAACAGCAACAAACTTGTTTGATTCGCATTCAAATATATTTTGGCTATAATAAAGATACCTTAAAAGAAAGCGTACACAAGGATATTGTGAAAAGGAGGAGCTTACATTGACACTGCAGCAGTTAAAATATTTTTGTGTTATGGCCGAAACACTGCACTATACCGAAGCGGCTCAGAAACTATATATTTCACAATCAAGCCTCAGCTACGCACTGTCAAAGCTCGAAGAGGAATTGGATGCGCCGTTGTTTGAAAAGCGCGGCAAGCAAACGGTACTTTCAAAATACGGACAGGGTTTTTTACCCTATGCAACGCAGGCGCTCGACGCTGTTGATGCCGGCGTGCGGCACATGTCGCAGATGCTGCAATCCAATTCGGTGATTAATTTGGGGTATATTTATTCTTTGAGCTTTAACTACCTGCCTAAAGTGATCAAGGGCTTCAGAACCCAGCCGGGAAACAGCGCGGTATCCTTTAAATTTTTTCAGGGCTTAAGCTCGGTTATCCTGCAAAAGCTCAAGCGCGGTGAATTAGATCTGGCGTTTTCGGTCGAAACGGGGGATGAAACGATCAGCGCTATGCCGGTGCATCTGCAGGAGCTGTACCTTGTCGTGCCTATCAATCATCCGCTTGCCGGTTATAAGAGTGTTTCGGTCGACGACATGCGCGAAGAAACCTTTGTGGGCATCACGCCGAGCAGCGGGCTGCATAAGCATCTTAACAGCATTTTTGAGTCGCTTGGGTTCACCCGCAAAATTGCGTTTGAGGCCGAGGAATGCAACTCAATGGCGTCGTTTGTCAGCGCGGGCTTCGGCGTAGCCGTTATGCCGGAGATTCCGTCCTTTCAATCTTATCGCGTTAAGGCCATTCCGATTGCCGATGCGCGTTTTTGCCGCCAGATCTATCTGCTGTGGTCTAAAGAGCATTTTTCTTCGCCTGCAATTGAGCATTTTAAGAACTTTATTTCTAAGCCTTTCCTTGAGGAAGATGGCGCGAAGGTGTAAATAGCCAAAAATCTTAAGGATTTTTATTCAAAATATCGAAGCGATGCGCGGTTTTTATTCCTGTTTTCAGAGACAGGCATATGTGAAATGTGCACAAAAAATAAATTGAATTAGCAGTTAATTAGTCCAACTAATCGAAATGTCCGATTTAACAATCGAATTTCGGTGTTGGACTTTTTATTTGCCATCCCGGATAATAAAAACATAAAAGGCACAAAGTAATTTTTTATGCATGCCCAGCAAATGCACTCTGTCAAAAAGGAGCTGAATATAGATGAACC
>JAEWMM010000191.1 GCA_023457175.1 Bacillota bacterium
CCATATCACTGCTCCGGACTGTCGTGCTGTTCCGTCTGCTGTTCTTTGCGCCGGTTCAGCCGTGTGTTGTTCTCGGGTATCAGCGAAATGGCGTCGTCATAATCTGAAAGCAGCCGGCTGATGCCGATAGCCTTGTTTTCCTGCCGCTCGTTTTCAAGCTGCAGGTCGCAGGTATCGCAGGCGCGGTCGCAGGCCACCGACCGGTAATTATCCGGCTCGTGATAGGTGGTGATAATGCCCTCATAATTGCGCAGCACAACCTTGTTATCCGACCACGAAATGAGGTAGTTTGGCATAATTGGAATTTTTCCGCCGCCGCCGGGCGCGTCGATGACATAGGTGGGCACCGCAAAGCCGCTGGTATGCCCCTGCAAATTTTCTATGATTTCAATGCCCTTGCCCACCGAGGTTCTAAAGTGGGTCAGTCCCTCCGAAAGATCGCACTGGTAGAGATAATAAGGGCGCACCCGGTTGGCTACCAGCAGCTGTACCAGCCGCTTCATAATAACGGGGCAGTCGTTAACCCCTGCAAGCAGCACAGACTGATTGCCCAGCGGAACACCGCCGTCTGCCAGCTTGGCCAGCGCATTTTTGGCGGACTGTGTGAGCTCGTACGGGTGGTTAAAATGGGTGTTGAGCCACACCGGATGATGTTTTTTAAGCATGCTCACCAACGCGTCGGTGATACGGTAGGGCAGCACCACCGGCATGCGGCTGCCAATTCTGATGACCTCGACATGGGGAATCTTTCGCAGCTCGGTCAAAATCCAGTCAAGCTGCGCGTCGGGCAGCATCAGCGGATCGCCGCCCGAAAGCAGTACATCGCGCACACGGGGGGTGCTTCTGATGTAATCAATCGCCTTGGTAATCGCCTGACGGTCGGGAATAAAGTCCACATCCCCCACCTTGCGCTTGCGCGTACAGTGGCGGCAATACATTGAACAGACATTGCTGACCTGAAACAGCACCCTGTCGGGGTAGCGATGGGTTAAAAACGGCACCGGGCTGTCCCTGTCCTCCGCCAGCGGGTCGGCCATCTCATGCTTTTTAATCATGAGCTCGCTCGGGTTCGGGAAGCATTGCTTGTAGATCGGGTCGTTTTTATAGTCCTGCGTATTGATCAGCGACATATAGTAGGGAGTTATTGAAAGCGGGAATTTTTTAAGGGTCTCTTTAAGCGATTCCTTTTCTTCTGCATCAAAATTTACGCCAAGTAGTTTTTCAAAGGTGTCAACGTCCTTAATTCGGTGCTCCAGTTGCCATTTCCAGTCGGTCCATTGTTCGTCCAGTACTTTTAAATTCATTCTTTCTGCCATTTGTTGCTCCTTTCTATTCTGTTCTGCCAGGCTTATGTTGCCCTTGCCGGCGCGCATTATGATGCAAACGATATCCGGAATATCCCTACTGCCCATCATTCAGCTGTCTGTTCCAGCCAAAATGTATTAACTATATAATGATAATTTATCACTATTGCATTATTCTGTCAATTCAGGCGCCTTCGCCCTGAGGTTTGCCGCATTTTTCTGTTCTTTCTTCCGTTATGTCAGGTTTGTTCCGGATCATGCTGAAAAACATGAGCGTATTTAAAAAGCAGCAAACCCGGGAACCGGGCCGCATGGTGTATATTGGCTTGACTACGGGTAAAATTACATGGTAAAGTTTAAATAACAGTCATCGGCGCGCGCCATAAAAAATTCGCCAGCCTATTAATACCTTTGGTATTATATTTCAATTTATTTGCATTAAATCCCTGTCTATTGGTCCCCCGCATCGGGCTAACCATGTTAAAGGAGAATATACATGAGCAGGTTTTCCAAACTGTCTGAAAAGCTGACCGGCCTTACCGCGGCAGTCACGCGTTACCCTGTCGCAACAGCCTTTTTGTTGCTGGCTGCCGCCGTAAACGCTTACGCGCTGAGCGTTGATAAAACCTACCGCAAGGCATGGATGGCCTGCATTGTCGGCGCGGTGCTGGCCGCCGTGTTGCAGGCGGTCTACGAGCGTTTTTTCAAGAAGCCCTCCGCCCGTCTGCTGCTGGCCGCCCTCGGTATTATAGCGACGGGATTATACTACCTGCTGATCCGTTTAGCACCGGCTTACAGCGTTGAAAACAACGTGCGAACCACCGTCATTGTGTTTGCTCTGATGTTTGCCTATATGCTGACGCCCACCGTCAAAAACGCCATCGGCTTTAACGAAAGCTTTATGGCCGTTTTTAAGGCGCTGTTTCAGTCCTTTTTTTATGCGGCGGTCTTCTTTATAGGGTGCAGCCTGATTATTACGGCATTTGATACGCTGATTGCCCCCGTCGGCTCCGACACCTATCTGCACATGGTAAATGTGGTGTTTGTGCTGCTGGCGCCGGTTCTGTTTCTATCGCTTATTCCGGTTTATCCGGGGCGGCTCAGCCCCGACAGCAACGGTGCTGCCGCCTATTCGCGGGAGGAAACGATCGACCGCGCAGTCTACTGCCCGAAATTTTTAGAGGTTTTAATTTCTTATATCATCATTCCGCTGGCGGAGATTTTTACCGTTATTCTCGTTCTCTATATTTTTTTAAACATCGGCTGTGATTTTTGGCGCAACAATCTGCTGGAGCCGCTGCTGATCTCTTATGCCATCACCATTATGCTGATTGTGTTTCTTTCCTCCCGGCTCTCAAACCGCATGGCGGTCTGGTTTTGCAAAATCTTTCCGAAGGTGCTGGTGCCTATTGTGGTGTTCCAGCTTTTTGCCTCAACCTTCATTCTGCGCGATACCGGCGTGACCCATTCGCGTTATTTTGTGATTTTATTCGGTATTTTTGCCGCCTGCGCCGGGGTGCTGCTGAGTATTGAACCGGTACGCAGGAGCGGCGCCGCGGCCGCTTTGCTGATTGCGTTTTCAATTATATCAATTACGCCGCCGGTAGATGCCTTCACCGTCAGCCGGATAAGCCAGCGCCAGCGTCTGCAAGCGGTGCTGGTCCAAAACGGCATGCTGCAAAACAACATGCTCATTGCCGCCGCAGATATTCCCGAAGCCGACAAAGAAACGATTGCTTCGGCCGTCGAATATTTATACCGGATGAATGTCATCGATAAGCTGTCATGGCTGCCGGCACAGTTTGACTATTACGCCGATTTTGAAAGCACGTTTGGCTTTAGCCGGTATGGCACACCCGGTAAAACGGGCCGGTATATCTATGTGCAGACGCCGCCCGACCTGCCCGTCGACATCAGCGGCTATGAGATTCTGACCACCGCTTCGGTCAACACCGACCTTGCTGCCAGAGAGACGGTCTGTGATTTTGAAAAGGGCGGCAACGGTTATACGCTGATTAAGCTTTCGCGCGACGGTCGCCCGCACCTCGTCTTGTCGGGGCTCAACGGCGAGGAGCTCATCAGCTTTGACACCCGCGAAATCTTTTCCCGCTACAGTGAATTCGACGAGGGGCAACCGCCGCTTTCAATGCAGCAGGCGACCTTTACCGTCGAAAACGACCGCGCAATGCTGACCCTCGTCATCCAAAACGCGTCAATCAATACCGACTCGCCTTATTATAACCGAGCGGATTTTTATGTGATGATGGTTGTGAAATAGCGCGCCCGCACAATTATTAAACATGAATAAACCGGCGCTTTGGCAGGGCGGACAGACCGCATTCCGGCGGCAGGAGGCGTTATTCCTGCCGCCGGATCTTGTTTTGTCCGGCGTTATATCAGCGTGTCTTTCAATCTAAAAATGTCTTATCTAAAGATAAAGCGTTTTAAACAGCGCTGTGGTTTCTACGCCGCTCAGTCTTTTATACCCGCAGTCGGAATTAACCCTGCGCTGCGTTGTTTCATAAGATATAGTGATCTCTTTGAGGAGGAGCAAACGCCATGCAGAAGGATTCCGGCACCGCTTTGAGCGTCATCTGCGATACGGTCGGCGGCCCTTTCGGGATATTTATTATACAGCTACTGGACGAAAACAACGCCGTCCTGTCACAGTGCCGATGCCGCGCCAACTGCCCGGCGAAATTCTCCGTCAACACTCAGGGAGTGTATATGATTACTGTAGTTCCCTGCCGGACAAAGGGTTTTATTAACCCCATGGGCGCTTCGAGGTGGGTGACGTTGAACCCCGATGGCCACAGCCTTCAATTTTTCAGGTTCTGCCATGTGACACAGCGCCCGCAGCTTGTCCATGCCCGCTTTAGTCTGACAGACGCGTACTACCCCAATCTTCCTATTAACGAAGGAGAATTAAAGCTATGGCAGATTATATCGTAACTATTACCAACGGCACCGGCATCGAGCTTCTGCCAGCCGGTAACTATAACGTCGCCGCATCGGTCACGGGCTACGACGGCGCGCTCGACCCCACCACCTTTACGGCCACGACCTCGACGGGTTCACAGGCGTTTACGCTTGCGGCAACCGGCACACTGACGCTGACCGTCAACGAAACGGGCGCGTCGGGCGGTACGCCTATTACCGCGGGCACCTTTATCCGTTGCAGTCAGGACGGCCTGACCGAATATGGCTCCGCTAAGACTGTCAGCGGCAGCGGCATTTGTGTCTTTGACCATGTCCCGTTTGGTGAAATCGGATCTCCGTACACCTTCTATATTAAACAGCTGACCTCTGATACGACGCATAATATCCATGTGGGCGTCATCTCCATTGCAATGGAAGACTCAACACAGGACGAATATGTGCAAAATACGCTGGCCGCCGAGCAGTCGTTTACCTTTACCGACGAAAATTACAGCGGCCTGAACCTCAGCGGCACGCTGACCTTTACCGGCCCGCAGTAACGCAGTCGGCATAGCCGAATATAAACAGATGATTCGTTAAAACAGACAG
>JAEWMM010000192.1 GCA_023457175.1 Bacillota bacterium
AAAGCATACGAGGGTCCTCCACCGGCAGAGCCGGTGGTTTCCAGTACAATGAGAACATGCGCCGCCGCCATAAAAAGGCGGCGGCGCATGTTCTTGCTAAAAAATACATCATATAAAATGACGCAAATAAAAGTTTGATTTAGTTTTTTGATCCGCATGCTCGATGGCGTATACGTCTTTAAGCGGTATCTATTTTGCGCAAATTACTAAAGCGCTGCCTATCCGCACGCCTTCGCATTGCCCGACCGGCCTGTGCAATCAACGCGCCGTCAAGCGGTTAGCGGTAGTATTCTACGCCGTCCACGCTGACCCGCGCAAAAATGAGCGGCCTTTTTGCGGGCGGTGCGTCGTTTATTTTAAGCGCCGCCAGAAATCTTTCTTGGGCGGGGGCCACAGCGCCGTGCCGGTCGGTATAAACGGTAGCAAGCGGCGCGCCCGTTTCAACCCATTGGCCGGTTTTAGCGTGCAGCACGATTCCCGCGGCAAAATCGATGGCGCTCTCCTTTGTTTCGCGTCCCGCGCCCAGCAGCACCGAGGCGTTGCCGATCTCCTCAGTGTTCATGGCCGCAATATAGCCCGCGCTCTTTGAGCGGATTGTGTGGGCGACATCCGCCTTCTTGAACAGCGACGTATCCCGCAGAACAGCGCTGTCGCCGCCCTGCGCATTTACCATAGCGCACAGCGTCTCAAAAGCCTTGCCGCTGTCAAGCGCCTCGCGCGCCAGCGCGCGGCAATGGTCAATGGCGCCCTTGCCGCCCAAATATAGCATGTTGGCGGCAAGCTCAAGCGACACCGCCGTCAGATCGGCCGGGCCGCGTCCGCGCAGCGTATCCGCCGCCTCGATAACCTCCAACGCATTGCCGACGGCCAGCCCCAGCGGGCAGTCCATGTCGGTAATCAGCGCAGCGGTTCTTCTGCCGGTGTGCACACCGATCGACACCATCTCCTCAGCCAATGCCACCGAATCGGCCACGGTTTTCATAAACGCGCCGCTGCCGGTTTTGACGTCGAGTACGATGCCGTCGGCCCCCGACGCCAGCTTTTTGCTCATGATAGAGGCCGCGATCAGCGCAATATTCTCGACCGTGGCCGTCACGTCCCGCAACGCATAGAGCTTTTTGTCGGCGGGGGCCAGATTGCCGGTCTGCCCCACTACCGCAACGCCGGTTTTTCGCACCGTGTCAAAAAAACACTCGGTCGAAAGCGCCGTGCAAAAGCCCGGAATAGCCTCAAGCTTATCGACGGTGCCGCCGGTATGGCCCAGCCCGCGCCCCGACATCTTGGCCACCCGCATACCGCAGGCTGCGACGATGGGCGCCACAATCAGTGTGGTTTTGTCCCCCACGCCGCCGGTGGAATGCTTATCCACCTTGAAGCCCTCGATCGGCGACAGGTCGACCATATCGCCCGAATGCGCCATCAGGCCGGTAAGGTCGGCGGTTTCGCGCCGGTTCATATTCTTGAAATAGATGGCCATCAGCAGCGCGGAGGTTTGATAGTCAGGTATGGAGCCGTCGGTGACGCCCTGCACAAAAAATTGCAGTTCCTCACGGGTAAGCTCACCCCCGTCGCGCTTTTTATGAATAATATCGTACATCCTCATAGTCAATCCCCCAGGCGTTGTTTTATACTATTCTCCCATTAAAAAGTTGAATGGATGGCGCGTAGATTTTTCGTTGCGCCAGAGCACGCGGGAGAGCGGGCTGCCGCCCACCGCCCTTAATGCCAGCGCAGGACGGAAAATCTGCCGTCAGAATAGCAACATCTTAGTGGAAGCTTCGTATTACGGTTTGCTTCCAGTATACCGCACCTGCGAAAATTTTTCCAGATACTTTGTTGAAAGCATTGGGACTCTTTTAATGGCCTGCTTTTTTTGCTATACTGGTAGAAACATCTCATCAAAAGGAGACACATGCACATGAACGAAACCATCGCCGGTTTGTTTGAGATTATCCGGGCGCGCAAAACGCAGCCGCAGGAAGGCTCTTACACCTGTTATCTGTTTGAAAAGGGCACCGACAAGATTCTGAAAAAAATCGGTGAGGAAGCATCAGAGGTCATAATCGCCGCAAAAAATGGCGACAACAGCGAAACCTCCGGCGAGATATGCGACCTGCTCTACCACCTGCTGGTGCTGATGGCGCAGCAGGATATTGCGCTGGAGCAGGTGATGGACATATTGGAGCAGCGCCGGCAGAAAATCGGCAATCTCAAAACCTTCCACAGCAGTGACCATAACAGCTAACCAGTCTTAAAGGAATCAAAAGCGGCGCACAGCTTTTTGTGCGCCGCTTTTGATTATCTGTAAAAATAGTTTTATGAAGCGTAGCGCCCGACGATGCGGAGATGGCGTATTGCGCCCCTCTATTGCAAAGTGAGCATAATCAATTGTAATATTCCAGTTTATAAAAATAGGGGTATTCCTTCATCAATGCGGCCAGCGTCGTGCGGTTGTTGGAGCCCGGATCGTTGACTAAAAAGCCCGACGTATTCAGCGTACTGCCGCCGGTATAGCCCTTAACCACCACCCAGTGCATCCGCCCCGCCGCGGTTTTGGCCCCCAGAATAACCGGCTTGCCGGCGCTAAGCTGCCGGTACAGCATCGAAAGGTAGTCGGAGCCGGTATAATTCAGATAATAGCTCGGCCAGTAAACGTCGCCCGAGGCGTTGTAAGAAAGCTGATAGAGCATGGTGGCCGGCGTCACCGCGCTGCTGCCCTGACGGTAGCTTTCGAGATCGGCTATCGCCGTTGTCACACAGCCGATGGCGCTCAGCGTCTTGCCCGATTTGCCAACCTTTAACGACGCCCACCGGCTGTCGTACTGCTTATAATCGGGCACCGGCAGCGCAATGGCCTTATAGGCCGTTTGTGTATCCGCATAAGCCGAAATGTACTGGCTGCTGGCGTAGCCTGTCGCCGTACCGTTATAGAGCACCCGGCTCCAGCCGTTGTTTTCTGAGAGTATAACCAGCCCGGTGCCCTTTGAGAGCTGTGCCGCGACCACAGACGCGGTGCTCTCCCCCGTGCGTATATTCAGTGCGCCACTTGCGGTTGAAACATAGCCCGCGCGGCTTGAAGCGTGCTGTGTTATGTAGCTTGCATGGCAGTATCCATACTTTCCTGCCGAATATTCAACATACCACCAGGAGCCTGATTGTGAGATAAGCGTGACCGTGCTGCCCTTCGCGAGCGTTGCCTCAACGGCCGATTCGACAGAGGCCGCACGCCTGACCATCAGCGGGCTGGACACAGTGCTGACAGTCCCCGCCGTCGCACCGGCGCCCGCCGCCGCAGATGTCACGGCAAAACCCGACAGCGCCGCAACCAAAACGGCTGCCAAAAACAGTGTTTTAAGGCATTTCATCAATGCTTTACCTTTCCTTTCCGTTATTTTAATGCTATTTTTGTCCCCCTTTCCATTTCAATGCTAGCATATTTATCATCATATTTCCGCAGTAAATATCTTCCCTTGGGCGCTTTCAGGGCGGATTCCAGTTATTACTTTTACC
>JAEWMM010000193.1 GCA_023457175.1 Bacillota bacterium
CCACTGGCTCAGGGCGGGGGCTTCGGGCTACCGGCTGGATGTGGTGGACGAACTGCCCCAGTGCTATGTGGAGTGCCTGCGACAGGCGGTGAAGGAGACGAAGCCCGATGCCGTCGTCATTGGCGAGGTGTGGGAGGATGCCTCCAACAAGGTCAGCCAGGGCCATCGGCGGCGTTACCTGCTGGGGCGTCAGCTTGACAGCGTGATGAACTACCCCTTCCGCAGCGCCATTGTAGATTTTGCCCTAAGCGGTGATTCCGTCAGGTTTAAGGAAGCTATTCTGTCGGTGCTTGAAAATTATCCGCAGCCCGCCATCGAGACGGCTATGAATATGCTGTCGACCCACGACACGGTGCGCATCCTCAATGCGCTGGGCGTGATACATCCTGTTGAAAAAGCGCAGCGGGGCCGTTATACGCTTACCGGGGAAGAATATGCCGTCGCCTGCCGCCGGTTAAAGGCCGCCGCGTTTTTGCAGTTTACGCTGCCCGGTATTCCCTGCATCTATTACGGCGACGAGGCGGGGCTGACCGGCTTCGAGGATCCGTTTAACCGGCGCTGCTACCCCTGGGGGCAGGAAGATCAGACGCTGTTGGCCTATTTTAAGTCCCTTTCGGCCTTTCGCCAAAGTCGGCGCGCAGATTTTTCCGCCGGGTTTTCCCTCATGGAGGAAAACACGGGCCTGTTTGCCTTTTGGCGCGGCAACACGCTGTGCGTGGCGCACTTTGGCAACCAGCCTAAAAGGCTGGCGCTGGAAAGCGCCCCCACGCTTTTATTTTGGGGCGGGGATGTTCGGGCGGCGGGAAAAACACTCCTGCTGGCGCCCGACAGCTTTGCCGCATTAAATATTGCGAGCCGCCTCCTTTGAGCGGCTCTGTCGATAAGGCCCCGACCCCAAACCCATAGAAAGGAATTGAGCAATATGTTTCATATGACTGAAGAAATGCTTCGGGAAAATCTGATTACCAAGCTGGAAACCCACATGGCCAAGGGTGTGGAGGACGCCAGCGCTGCGGATATGTATCAGGCCCTCTCGCTGCTGACCAAGGATTACATTGTTAAAAACTGGCTTAAAACCAACAAGCACTACCGCCGCGGCGACGTCAAGCAGGTCTATTATTTTTCGCTTGAGTTTCTGCTGGGCAAGATGCTGCCAAAGCATCTGGACCGGCTGGGCCTGACCGAGCAGGCCGGGCATGCGCTTCGTGAGCTGGGCTTTGACCTCGGAGATATTCTGGCCTGCGAGCCGGACTACGGCCTTGGCAACGGCGGCTTAGGGCGGCTGGCCGCCTGCTTTATGGATTCGCTGGCCTCCTGCGGCTTTGCAGGACATGGCAACGGCATCCGCTATAAGTACGGCCTTTTTAAGCAGAAGATTGTCAACGGCTATCAGGTCGAGGAAGCGGACGACTGGCTTGAAACCGATAACCCCTGGGAAATCGCCAAGCTTTCGGACACGGTGGAGGTGCCCTTTTACGGCAATGTGCGCGAGACGTTTTGCGACGGGCGGATGGTGTTTATCCACGAGCATTACCAGACGGTGCTGGCCATTCCCCACGATATGCCCGTAATGGGTTATGGCAACGACGTTGTTAATACGCTGCGCCTTTGGAGCGCCGAGCCCAAGGATGGCGACTTTGATTTTCAGCTTTTCAGCAAGGGCGACTACGCCAGCGCCGTGGCCTACCGCCAGTCGGTACGCGCCATCTCCGATGTGCTCTATCCCGACGACTCGCAGTTTGATAACCGCGTACTGCGCTTAAAGCAGCAATATTTCTTTGTCTGCGCCGGTATCGCCAGCATCCTTAAGGCCTACTTTAAGAAGGGCCGCAGCATTCTGGAGCTGCCGCGCTATGTCTCAATTCACATTAACGACACCCACCCGGCCCTCGCTGTGCCGGAGCTGATGCGGGTGCTGCTCGACGTGCACGGTCATGACTGGGACACCGCGTGGAACATTACGCGCCACGTCATTTCCTACACCAACCACACCGTCATGCCCGAGGCGCTTGAGGTCTGGCCCATTGACATCTATCAGCGGCTGCTGCCCCGCATCTACCAGATTACCCACGAGATTAACGAGCGCTTCTGTCACGAGCTTTGGCAGGTCTATCATTACGACCTTGATACCATCGCCCGCATGGCGGTTGAGGCCAACAGCGCCATTCGCATGGCGCATCTGGCCATTGTGGGCAGCCACAGCGTCAACGGCGTGGCGCAGGTACACTCGCAGCTGTTAAAAAGCCAGCTTTTTAACGATTTTTACAAGACCTATCCGTCCCGGTTCAATAATAAAACCAATGGCATTACCCACCGCCGCTGGCTCAATGCAAGCAATCCGCGCCTGAGCGCCTTGCTTGAGGACGCCGCAGGCATTCAGACCGCCAAAACGCCCACCCGCCTTGCGGAGATTACCAAGCGCGGCTTGGAGCAGGACGAAGGCTTCTTAAAGGCGCTGGCCCGCGTCAAGGCCGAAAACAAGGCGGATTTTTCAGATTTCTTAAAGCATGAGCACGGTTTTTCGGTGGACCCCGCGTTCCTGTTCGATTTTCATGTCAAGCGCATTCACGCTTATAAGCGCCAGCTTTTAAACGCGCTTAAAATTTTAGACCGTTACTTTGCCATTAAAGAGGATGGGCGAACCGATTTTACCCCCACGGCCTTTTTCTTTGCCGGCAAAGCCGCGCCGGGCTATGTCTACGCCAAAACAGTCATAAAGCTGATCCATTCGATCGCCGCGCTGGTCAACAACGACCCGGCGGCAAGCGCGCTGATGCAGGTGCGGTTTTTAGAGAATTACAACGTGTCGCTGGCGCAGCGCATCTTCCCGGCCGCCGATATCAGCGAGCAAATTTCCACCGCAGGCACCGAAGCCTCCGGCACCGGCAACATGAAGTTTATGCTCAACGGCGCGCTGACGCTGGGCACCATGGACGGCGCCAATATTGAAATTGCGCAGGCGGTCGGCGCCGATAATATCTTCACCTTCGGCCTCTCGGTGGATGAGATTATGCGCGCCCGGCGGGAAAACAGCTACCATAGCGCCGAGCTTTATGCCGCCAACCACCGGATTAAACGCATGCTCGACGCGTTGACCAACAAGACCCTTATCGATGCGTCCCCGGAGGAGTTTTTGCCCATTTTCAACGCGCTCGTGCTGCAAAACGACTATTATTTCTGTCTGGCCGATTTTGAAGCCTACACACAGACGGCCGAGACGGCCGGACGAATCTACCGCGAGGATCCGATGCGCTGGCTGCGGATGTCTGCGGTGAATATTGCAAACGCCGGACGGTTTTCGAGCGATGAGACGATCCGCGAGTATGCCAAGGATATCTGGAACATCCAACCGGCTAAATTTTAACTGCGCTTTCAGGCGCTATAAAGCCCGGCGGGTGTGTCGTTTTGACACGCCCGCCGGGCTTAGTCTGTCTTCAAACATTGACGTATTGTAACCGTCCCGTTAAATTCCGGTTCAGGCCGCCCTGTTTCAAAGCTTTTTTACAGGCTGTTAAAAATGCAGATCCTTGGGTATCTGCCGCCTTGTGACCGGCTCAAAGGGAATCCAGATAACATATGGGTTCTCCTTCGACACCTGATGGCTCGTTCCCTGCGTGATCGGATAATCGTTGAGCATATTAATTAAAGCGGCAACCACGGCTTCTCCCTGCGCTCTGGCGTTTTGAAATACCGTCATGGCCAGCTTTCCGTCTAAGAGGGCTCGAACTGCCGGTTCGGTCGCGTCAATACCGATAATAATCTTTCTCCGGGGGTCCATACCCAGATATTCGAACGCTTCGATTGCGCCTAACGCCATCGCGTCGTTATTAGAGATAATCGCGTCAAAATTGACGCCGGATCTTAAAACAGGAAGAATTTTAGTCATCGCCTCATGGCGGTCGTAATTTGCGACAATGGGCTGGGCGACTCTGATCGCCCTGATGCCGTTATCCGCAAGCGCCTGTAACGCCGCCTCTGTACGCTGCTCGGTAGAAAGTGCGGTAGGCTGCCCTTTGAGCAGGATGTATCGAACCTCGTCTTTGCCCCTTTCTTTAAGATAATTTGCAAGCCACTCTCCTTGAAGCCTTCCGGCGACGGCTTCGTCGGAGCCTATATATATCACATTTTTATTCAGCAGGCCCATATCCTCAGGCGCGCGATTAACGAGCACCACCTTCATATTTTCCGCCGCTTCAAGAATTTTAGCGGCGCTATCGGGTGTGACCAGATTGATGATAATTCCTCTCTCGCCCTTTTGGCGGGCGTTTTCCACCTGCATCAGCTGAAGATCGGCGGAGTTTTTGGAATCGTGAACCGCCAGATTGAAATTTTCTCTTTGGGCCGCTTCTGTGATGTGCGATTCCAGCTTGGAGATAAATTCATCTTCGCCTTTATATGCTAAAGAAATAAGCTTTTTATCGTGACCCGCATTCGCTATGGACCGTATATCGGCCCGCTTCCAAATCATAGCATTTATCCCCTCCCTAAGCCTTTATGAATATTCCCTATTCATTATATTGTCGGAAGGGTATGTAAATGCCAAATTGGCATTGCAGAAACCGCTAGGATTTGTCGGGCGAATAGCCCGTCTCAAGATAAGGCTCAATGCTGCTC
>JAEWMM010000194.1 GCA_023457175.1 Bacillota bacterium
CCTATGGCGAAACCGGCCAGGTCTGTCAGAACTGGATGCAGTACCAGCTCATCAAAAAATACCTTGAGGTTCTGACCGACGAACAGACGCTGGTTATGATGTCGGGACATCCGATGGGCCTGTTTAAATCGCACAAGACCAGCCCGCGTGCCATTATCACCAATGGCCTGATGGTCGGCATGTTCGACAACCCCCACGACTGGGCCAAGGCCACCGCGATGGGCTGCTCAAGCTACGGCCAGATGACGGCCGGCGGCTGGATGTACATTGGGCCGCAGGGCATTGTGCACGGCACCTTTAATACGCTGCTCAACGCGGGCCGCAAGGTGCTGGGCATTGCGCCGGACGGCGATCTGCGCGGACACCTGTTTGTAACGTCGGGGCTTGGCGGCATGAGCGGCGCACAGCCCAAGGCGATTGAAATTGCGGGCGGCGTCGGCATTGTGGCCGAGGTCGATCCCTCCCGCATCGAGACCCGCCACAGTCAAGGCTGGGTGGGCAAGGTCACCGACAGCCTGCCCGAAGCCTTTGCCTGGGCCAAGGCGGCGCAGGAGAACAAAGAGGTGCTCTCGATCGCTTATCAAGGTAATATTATTGATCTTCTGGAATACGCCGTTGATCATAATATCCACATTGAGCTGCTGTCCGACCAGACCTCCTGCCATGTGCCCTATGACGGCGGCTATTGCCCGCAGGGTCTGGACTTTGAGCAGCGCACCGAAATGCTTAAAAACGACAAAGAGGGCTTCTGCAAGCTCGTCGACGCGTCGCTGATCAAGCATTATCACCTCGTTAAGACGCTGGTTGAGCGCGGCTCGTACTTCTTTGACTACGGCAACGCCTTTATGAAGGCCGTGTTTGACGCCGGCGCCAAGGACATTGCCAAAAACGGCATTGATACGAGCGAGGGCTTTATCTTCCCGTCCTATGTTGAGGATATCATGGGTCCCATGCTGTTTGACTATGGCTACGGCCCGTTCCGCTGGGGCTGCCTCTCGGGCAAGCCGGAGGATCTGCGCAAGACCGACCATGCCGCAATGGGGATCATCGACCCCAACCGCCGCGGTCAGGATCGCGACAACTATATCTGGATCCGCGACGCAGAGAAGAATAAGCTCGTCGTCGGCACCCAGTGCCGCATTCTCTATCAGGACGCGCTCGGCCGCCGCGATATTGCGCTGAAGTTCAACGAGATGGTCCGCAACGGCGAGATCGGCCCCGTCATGCTGGGCCGCGACCACCATGATACCGGCGGCACCGACTCCCCCTACCGTGAAACCTCGAACATCTATGACGGCAGCAATGTGACCGCCGATATGGCTGTTCAGTGCTATGCCGGCAATGCGGGACGCGGCATGAGCCTTATTGCGCTGCATAACGGCGGCGGCGTCGGCATCAGCAAGTCGATCAACGGCGGTTTTGGCATGGTGCTCGACGGCAGCAAGCGCGTGGACGAGATTCTGATGGCGGCAATGCCGTGGGACACTATGATCGGCGTGGCTAGAAGAAGCTGGGCCCGCTGCGAAAATTCCATTGAAACGGTCGCCGAATACAACAAAACCCGCGACGGCTCAGACTGCATCACCATCCCCTATATCGCCTCTGACGCGTTGATTGATAAGGTCTGCAGCGAGGGTCTGAAATAACGCATTACGGAGGATGTGCCATGAGCAAAAAATTGATCTGTCACGCCGCGGAGCTGGTCACCTGCGCCGGCAGTGCGCCCAAGCAGGGCGCTGCCATGTCGGATATCGGTCTGATACCCGACGGTGCGGTGCTGATCAACGGCGATAAAATTGAGGCGGTCGGCACGACCGAAGCGCTGATGCAGCAGTACGGCGATTCGGGCTGCGAAATTATAGACGCCACCGGCAAAGCGGTTCTGCCCGGTTTTGTCGACTCCCATACCCATTTCGTCTTTGGCGGTTATCGCGCCGACGAATTTTCGTGGCGGTTGCGCGGCGACAGCTATATGTCGATTATGGAGCGCGGCGGCGGCATCAATGCCTCGGTCAGCAAGACCCGCGCGGCCACGCTTGAAGAGCTCATCGAGGTCGGGCGCGACCGTCTGGCGCGGATGCTCGAATTCGGCGTGACCACCGTCGAGGGTAAAAGCGGCTACGGCCTCGATAAAGAGACCGAGCTCAAGCAGCTGCGCGCCATGAAGGCGCTTTCGGGCACACAGCCTGTCGATATTGTCCCCACCTTTATGGGCGCGCACAGCGTGCTGCCCGAATACAAGGGGCGCGAGCGAGATTTCCTCGACATGCTGCTGCGTGACATCGCCCCCGTTGTCAAGGCTGAAAACCTCGCAGAGTTTGCTGATATTTTCACCGAAAAGAATGTGTTCTCGATCGACGATTCGCGTTATTACCTCAACGCCCTTAAGGAAATGGGCTTTAAGCTTAAAATTCACGCCGACGAGATGGTGCAGCTTGGCGGTGCTGAGCTGGCGGCCGAGGTTGGCACCGTTTCGGCCGACCACCTGCTTCAGGCGTCGGATCAGGGCATTGCCGATATGGCCAAGGCCGGTGTTATCGGCACCATGCTGCCCGCCACCGCGTTTAGCCTCAAGGAGGAGTTTGCGCGCGCCCGCAAGATGATCGACGACGGTATGGCGGTTGCCGTTGCCAGCGATTTAAACCCCGGCAGCTGCTTTACCAACTCGATTCCCCTGCTGATTGCGCTGGCCTGCATTTATATGTGTATGTCTATAGAAGAAGTAGTCACGGCGCTGACCATTAACGGTGCTGCGGCTGTTGGCCGGGCCGACCGGGTCGGCAGCATCGAGCCGGGCAAGCAGGCCGATATCATCTTCTTAAGATACCCGTCGATTCATTTCCTGCCTTATCACACCGCCATCAATTTGGTGGAAACGGTGATGAAAAACGGCGAAATTGTATTAACCCGATAACTTCTCCCCCTTACCTATAGAGCCAAAGCCGGGCCCGCTGCATGTATAGCGGGCCCGGCGCATTTTTATATTAAATTTAATCGACTATATCCGTACCTTTACGGATAATCGGAACGTCGCCTCAAAAAAGCTTTGGAAGCGGTATACCGCACAAAAAACAGGCGGCTAAAGGCAGCGGGTCTGGCTTTTAGCCGAATTTGCATAAAAACAACTGCAAGCCGCGTTAATGCCAAAGAGCATTCATGTAACCTGACAAATTTCGTGCCATCTCGCGGTAATTAATTTTTAAAAAATTTACTTGTTTTTTAAAAATTCATTGATATTTTATAGTAAAATATTTCATAATAAGTTATGCGCCTGAGATCTCATCTTGTATAAGAATGATTGTACCGGCAGTGACACTGCATTGAAAGTATCCAATATCCCCTTCAGTTCGGATAAATAGAAGTTCATCTATTTGCTGTGTCGCAAAATCCAAGCGTTCGGGACTTTCCTCCGAGAATAATCGTCAGGAAGTCTCTATTTTTATACGCGCGAGGACTGACTTGTGTCAGGATGTTTGTATACGTTTTCACGTCTGCAAATATCAGGTTCATCGAACGGAGGGAGTGTCTCTATAAAATGATAAAGTCGACAAATTACTTGATCGAAAAGCTAAAAGAATCGGTCGCATCGGTATTGCCAATTTGCCTTCTGGTGCTGGCGGCCTGCTTTACAGTCGTTCCGGTAACGCCGGACATTATGTTATCCTTTATTATAGGCGCGATTTTGCTGATTTTCGGCATGGGGTTCTTCACGTTGGGCGCCGATATCGCGATGACGCCGATCGGCAAGCAGATTGGCACCAAAATGACCAAGGCGAAAAACCTGTGGCTTATTTTTCCGCTGAGCTTTCTGCTGGGTATTATGATAACAATATCCGAGCCGGATTTACAGGTGCTTTCCGCCAATGTGCCGCATATTGGCACGACGGTACTTATTATAACGGTAGCGGTTGGCGTCGGAATTTTTTTGCTCGTTTCTATGATGCGCATTATTTTTGCCATAAAACTCAGATGGCTGCTTTTGTTTTTTTACGCGCTGATGTTTTTGCTGGCCTTCTTGTCGGACGTCAATTATCTGAGCGTCGCGTTTGACTCGGGCGGCGTTACAACCGGGCCCATGACGGTACCGTTAATTATGGCGCTCGGCGTGGGTGTTGCCTATGTGCGAAGCGACAAAAGAGCGGAAGAGGACAGCTTCGGCCTCGTGGCCTTGTGCTCCATCGGCCCCATATTGGCGGTTATGGTACTGGGCTTTTTTTACTCCGGCGGGGATATTTCCACCGAAAATCTGGCTGTTAAAAGCTATACAGATACCGCCGAGATAGGCATGAGCTACCTGCACGCGCTGCCCCAGTACATGCATGAGGTTCTGATAGCGCTCGCGCCGATCGTCATATTTTTTCTGATCTTTCAGGTCGTTGCCTTAAGGCTCGAAAAGCGTGCGTTTCAACGCATATTAATAGGTATCGCTTATACCTACGTCGGTCTTGTGCTGTTCCTCGTCGGCGTCAATGTCGGATTTTCTCCACTTGGCACCGCGCTCGGCGGCGAGTTAGCACTTGGATGGAAGCGCTATCTGCTTATACCCCTCGGGATGCTGATGGGCTGGTTTGTGATAGCGGCGGAACCGGCCGTACATGTTTTAAATAAGCAGGTGGAAGAAATTACTTCGGGCGCTATATCTGCTCAGGCAATGGGAATCAGCCTTTCTATCGCTATTGCAGTTGCGGTGGGCCTGGCTATGTTACGCGTACTCACAGGCATTCCTATTCTGTGGTTCCTACTCCCCGGCTATCTTATTGCAT
>JAEWMM010000195.1 GCA_023457175.1 Bacillota bacterium
GCCGAACAGCCCGCCAAAGTTGATGGTATCCCCCGCTTTTTTACCAACCGCCGGAATCACGCGCACGGCGGTCGTTTTATTGTTGACCATGCCGATGGCGGCTTCGTCCGCAATGATGCCCGAGAGGGTCTCGGCGGTTGTGTCGCCCGGCAGCATAATCATATCAAGGCCGACCGAGCAGACCGCAGTCATCGCCTCCAGCTTTTCGAGCGAGAGCGCGCCGACTCTGGCCGCGTCCATCATGCCCGCATCCTCCGATACCGGAATAAACGCGCCCGAAAGGCCGCCAACACGGCCCGAGGCCATAACGCCGCCCTTTTTGACTGCGTCGTTTAACAGCGCCAAGCAGGCGGTCGTGCCGGGGCCGCCGCAGCGCTCAAGCCCCATTTCCTCAAGAATATGCGCGACCGAGTCGCCAACGGCGGGCGTGGGCGCCAGGGAAAGATCGATGATGCCAAACGGCACGCCAAGCCGCTCGGACGCTTCGGCCCCGACCAGCTGGCCCATGCGCGTGATCTTAAAGGCGGTTTTCTTGACAATGTCGGCAATCTGGTTGATCGGCAGGTCGGCGCTGGCGCGCGAGAGCGCCGCGCGAACAACGCCGGGGCCCGAAACGCCGACGTTGATAATACAGTCCGGCTCGCTGATGCCGTGGAATGCACCCGCCATAAAGGGGTTATCCTCCGGCGCGTTGCACAGCACCACCAGCTTGGCGCAGCCGATGGACTGGCGGTCGGCGGTAAGGGCCGCTGTTTCCTTGACGATGCGGCCCATGAGCGCAACGGCGTCCATATTGATGCCCGCCTTGGTTGAGCCGATGTTGACCGACGAGCATAGCAGGTCGGTTTCGGCCATGGCGCGCGGAATAGAGCGGATCAGCTCTAAGTCACCGGCGGAAAACCCTTTCTGTACCAGCGCCGAATAGCCGCCGATGAAGTTGACGCCGATGGTGTTGGCCGCTTTTTGCAGCGCATGGGCATACTTGACCGGATCGCCGCCCGAAACGCCTGCCAGCAGTGCGACGGGTGTAACCGACACGCGCTTATTGATGATCGGGATACCGTACATACGCTCAATGTCCTGACCGGTTTTGACAAGATCCTTTGCCAGACGGGTAATCTTGTCATAGACCTTCTGGCAGGAACGGTCGATGTCGCTGTCGGCGCAGTCGAGCAGAGAAATACCCATCGTAATGGTGCGGATATCCAGACACTCGTCCTGAATCATCTGCACCGTTTCGAGAATGTCGTTGATGTTCAGCATAGGTTCCCCTTCTCCTTAAATGCGGTGCATGGCGTTGAAAATATCCTCGTGCATGACATGCGCAATAAGACCCATCTGCTTGACCGCAGTCTGCATCTCTTCGGAAAGCGCCGCAAATTCGCAGGAAAGCTTTGAGATGTCGGCGAGCATGACCATTGAAAAATAGTCGCCCATAACAGTTTGCGTAACATCGATGATATTGGCGTTGTACGCGGCGCAGATACCGGCGGCCTTTGCGAGAACGCCTACGGTGTCGCGTCCGACGACGGTGATAACAGCATTCATGAGCAGATTCCTCCTTAAAATAGGGCGTGGGGATTAAATGCTTATATAGATATCAATAATATATCATAACACAAAACAACGCGGGAAAACAATTCCCCGCGTTGTTTTTTCGCTTTTTAATAACCTAACTCCTCGCCGACAACAATAACCTCGGTAGATTCAAAGCCGGTCATTGGTCGCATATGGATGACCATGCCGCGGCAAATGCGCTCAGGGCTGCTGCAGTCATGACATTTTCCGGTCGCGACACAGGGCGTTTTGCGATTCAGGCGCTTGGCGTTGGCAGGGGCCGCCACATTCCGCGCGCGGTCGATAGCGGCGGTAAGGTCAGGCGCAATTTTGTTGACGCCGCAGACAAAATAAAGCTTTTTACCGCCGTACAGACTGGCCGACACCCGGTTGCCCACTGCGTCGATATTGACAAGCTCCCCTGTCTCGGAGACGGCGTTCGCCGACATGACATAGGCTGTAAATTCCGGGAAGCGCTTTACATCTGCGGGGTTTTTCCAATGCCAGCAGACGGTGCTTTCCCTTTCAAGCTGTTCATAGAGCCCCATGTCTCTCAGCGTAATTGAGCCGCCAAAACCGATTGTCTCGCCCTTTAACGCGTTACACAGATAAGCGCCGGCTTCTGCGGCGGTATCAAAATATTGCGTTGAAAAACCGTGATTTTTCAAATTCTCAAGCAGCTTGGTGCAATCCATTGGGCATCTTCCTTTCATTTGGTTGTTTATTCTATTTTCGCACAGAGGGGCAATAAAATCAATATTTTGCTAAACATTCGGCCTGCGCTCTAATAATGTTATCAGCATTGAAGCCTGTAAAATGGCAGTACGCGCGCGTTTGGGCTGCAATCATCAACTTTTGGGCAAATTGTACTGTGGCATAGGCCGATTCTGTGCTATAATTGCCTTGAGAAGACCGCAGGGTCGTTATGCTGCGGATAATCATGCGCACGCGTACGGCGGCAGAGCAAGGAGGCACTTTAATTGGCAATTGTTTTTGACGGGCATACGCATTCACACCATTCCTTTGACGGAAGCGAAACGATAGAGGCCATGTGCAGGGCTGCCGTTGCGGCGGGGGTGCGGGGCCTTACCGTGACCGACCACTGCGATTTAGGGGTGTATGCGTTGCCCGACTGGCGCGAGCGGCTGCTGGGCGCAGCGGCGGAAATTGAGACGGTACGCGCGCGTTTTAAGGGACGGCTGACGCTGTCGTACGGCGTGGAGCTGGGGCAGGCCATCCACGATATGCCGGCCGCGTTGCAGGTTTTGGCGCTGGCCGACTATGACGTGGTGCTCGGTTCGCTGCACAACCTGTACCAGACCGAGGATTTTTATTTTTTACAGGCCAAAACCGGTGATAAAAAAGCGCTGCTGGAACGGTATTTTGAAGAGCTGTTGCAGCTGACCAAAACAGACACCTTTGACGTGCTTGCACATATCACCTACGCCTATCGTTATATGGGCTACGGCGACCATATTCCGCCGGTGCGCAGCTTTGAGCCGCTGCTGCGCGAGATTTTTACAGCGCTGGCTCAAAACGGTAAGGCGCTGGAATTAAACACCTCCGGCCTTTATCGCAGCCCGAAGGCCCGCGCCATGCCGGACCTGTGGGAATTAAAGCTGTTTAAGGCATGCGGGGGCGAGCTGGTGGCGCTGGGCTCAGATGCGCATATCGCGGCCAACATCGGACGCGGCATAAAAGAGGGTCAGGCGCTGCTGCGTGAGGCAGGCTTTACTTATCAGGCTGCCTATCAGGCGCGAAAGCCCGTGCCGTACAAGTTAGATTAAGGGGAGAGAAACGCATGGGAAGGCTCTTCACTAAGGATGCAAGCTCAATTGGCATTATCGGTGACGCGGGTTCCATTGCCATGTTTATGGCGGTTCGGCTATGGCCTTTTATATTGGCGGGTTTAGTTTTGACTGCGTTGCTTACCAGGGTATTTTCAAAGAATTAATAGCCAGGTCATACGAACAGAATTAAACTAACGGAGGGAAGTACAATGGAGGCAGGCTCTATCGGTATTATCGGCGGCGCAGACGGCCCGACAGCCATTTATGTGGCGGGTAAGCTGTGGCCTTTAATACTGGCGGCGGGTTTATCGGTTGCAGCACTGCTGGCGCTGCTCGTCTGGTTGTTCTTAAAGCGTAAATGATGCTCTTGCAGTCCCCTGTCGGTTTTTATACCGGTTGATGACCTCATCGAGGGACTGCTTAAAGCGTCTTAACAACAATGGCGGCCGTGGGCTTAACGCCCGGGCCGCCGTTTGTTTGCCATTATAATCTTCGGTAACGCTCGGGGCGTATTTTGCCGCTTTCAAGCGCGTGGGAAAGCTGGTCGATCATTTTTTGGCGGTCGCGGTTTAACACACCGGCCAGCGCCACATAGTTTGAGACGTGGTTTGAACGCAGCACCGTGCCTTCGCTGTCCACCGACTCCAAAAACAGCTTCTGCTCCTGTAAATATTCCAGCGGTGTGAGAATCTCAAACCGTCCCTCAAGATAATCCTGCGCCAGCGGCGTGCCCGCTTCGAGATGCAGTGTCAGCAGACCGAGATAGTCCGGCTTGGCTGCCGTGACCAGCTGGGCCGATTTGACGGCGTGCTCCTGTGTTTTGGGCCGCCCGCCAAGGCCGGTGATCAGCGTCATCGAGACCTTGATGCCCGCCGCCTTTAACCGCAGGCAGGCTTCGATAATCTCGGCGGCGGTGACGCCCTTTTTGACGTCCTGCAGAATCTCGTCGCTGCCCGACTCGGCGCCGATATATACCATCTCAAGCCCGTGCTCCCGGAGCGAGACCAGCTCCTCATGAGACTTGAGCAGCACATCCTGCGCGGCGCCATACATTGTGATGCGCTCCAAACGCGGGAACAGCGCGTAGGCCTTATCCAAAATCGTAATAATATCGGGCGTTTTAACAACCAGCGCGTCGCCGTCGGCCAAAAAGATGCGGTCGACGCCGAGCCGGTGACTCTGGCTGACCTCCTCAAGGTCGGCAATAACGTCGGCCAGCGGCCGCACGCGAAAGGCCTTGCGCTTATACATCGTGCAAAAGGTGCAGGTGTTACGAGCGCAGCCGATGGTCATCTGAACAATCAGGCTGTGCGCCTCGCTTGGCGGACGATAAACATCCCCTTCGTATCTCATGTCAAAAGTCTCCTTCAAATGCGTGTTTTATAGGCTCTTGCGCAGCGAGGAGGACGGCAGCCCCAGCTCCTCGCGGTATTTTGCCACCGTACGGCGGGCGATGACCGTCTTATCCTTTTGTAGCAACGCAGCCAGTGCGCTGTCGGACAGCGGGTGGCGCGGATCCTCCGCTTCAATCAGGCTTTTGATCTGGTCCTTGACCGAGCGGCTGCCTGCGCTCTGGCCGCCCGCGTCGTCGGATAGCGCACGGGAAAAGAAATGCTTAAAGGGGAAAACCCCGAATTTACATTCGATATATTTGCCGTTGACCGAACGGCTGACCGTCGACTCATGCACGCCGAGCTCCTCGGCAATGTCCTGCAAACGCAACGGCAAAATATCGCCGGCGCGTAAAAAGAAATCCTTTTGCCGGCGCACGATGACCGCTGCAATCTGCTCAATGGTGTCGCGCCGGGTTTTAATCGCCTTTGCCACCCACATTGCCTGAGAGAGCTTGCGCTCGACATAATCCTTGACCTCGTTGTTCTTGTCACACAGTGAGAGGTAGCTGCGGTTGACATTGATATGGGCGCTGTAATGGTCGTTATAACGGCAGGCAAGCGCGCCGTCCTGTTCGGTGACAGTGACATCCGGCAAAATATAAACTGCGGGACGGCTGCCAAAGCAGAAGGCCGGGCGCGGCTGAAGTGTTTTAATCAGCTCGTAGAGTGTACGCACTTTTTGCGCTGAACAGCCCAGCGCGCCGGCAATTTTCTGAAAATGGCCGCGCGGCAGCTCCTGCAGATGGTTTTCTACGAGGCGATAGATAAACGGATCGTCGACGCCCCGGCGCTCTAACTGAATTATCAGCGTCTCGGCCAGATCCTTTGCACCGATACCCGGTGGGTCAAGCGTTTTAAGATAGGCGATCGCCTCCTGCGCCAGCACCAAATCGACATTGAAGGTTTGCGCAGCCTGCTCGGCCGTGACGGTGAGATAACCGTTTTCATCAAGTGAATAGATTAATTTTTCCAGAATTGAAAGCTCCACCCGCGTCAGGCTGAAATCGAACTGATTTCTCAAATAGGCCTGCAGGTCATAGGGGTCGTCGGTTTGCAGCGACGGCTCTGGCCGGCCGCTGTCGTTATAGTCGGCGGGGTCTTCGTCGGGGCGCAGCACCGGTTTTGACATTAGCCATTGCGCTGCGGCCAGCGGACTGACCTCCTCCTGCGCGGAGCCGGAGTCAGGCGCCAGTACGTCAATGAGCGGGTTTTCGGCCTCAAGCTCGCCCAGCCGCTCGTTGAGCTCCTGAATATTCATCTGAAGAAGGGTGACATACTGTATTTGCTGCATAGAAATATTCTGGCGCAGCTCCTGCTTTTGATGCTGCTCTAAAAACCCGGTAACAGGCATGGTCCCCTCCCCTTTCTGCATTATAGTCGATTGCAATGATAAATACGCCTGCGATCAGCTATATTATGACGGATTTTTTTCTGTTTTGCAAGCGATATGATTTAACAGTTCTGCCAGCGAAAAGCCGTGAACACATTAATTAGGCGGGTATTGTCATAACCTGTACAGAGAGGCAGGCGGATTTTTATATGTGTAAAGGCTAAAAGCATCATTGAATAAGCATATTTTTGGTGTTGACGGGCGGCGCTTTTGCCGATCGGGCATGAAGCCGCTCGCGGCCATTTTTAATCTGCCCGCGGCGGCGTTGTGCCGAGAATGCAGACGAACGGCGCCCGAATGCATAGCGCCGTTCCCACGGGTAATTCTCTGATTAAACCGCTTAAAAGAATTTCCTCCGGGGCTTGACAAGCCATTGCAAAATCGTTATCATGCTGTTATATCAAAAATCGCATTGACGGGGAATTTGCAGGCCCCAACACAAGCTTCAGAGAGCCGCCGGTTGGTGAAAGGCGGCGCCTGTGTGTCTGCATTCTCACCCCTGAGCGGCCGACTAAGCGGAGATTCCGCAAGGAAGGACGGGTTTCCCACCCGTTATCAATGGGGCCGGATTCGCTGCATGAGCTCGATCAAGAGCGCGGCCGATGCCGGGAAGAGCGGATGCGCAAACGCATCAACAAGGGTGGTACCGCGAAAGACTGGCTGCTTTCGTCCTTTGAAAATCAAAGGATGATTGCGGCTTTTTTGTTTTACAAAAGCGGAGTACGCCTGACAGGGCTTTGCTTTGAGCCAAAAATCGGGCGGCATGGGCATGGCCGACGACACCGGGCCTTCGTCCTCTGTCTTGCCGCCGTCGCCGCTTAAAAACGATCCGTAATCCCTCGCTCCCCGGTTACATTATTACGAAATTCATATTTTAGGAGGAAAGACACATGGGTATGACAATGACGCAGAAAATTCTCGCCGCCCACGCGGGGCTCGATTCGGTGAAGGCCGGACAGCTGATTCGCGCCAAGCTGGATATGGTGCTTGGCAACGATATCACCACCCCGGTTGCAGTCAACGAATTTAATAAAGCGGGCTTTAATTCTGTTTTTGATGTAAACAAAATTTCGATTGTGCTTGATCACTTTATTCCTAATAAGGACATTAAAGCGGCCGAGCAGGCCAAGACCTGCCGGAACTTTGCCCGCCAGTATGACGTTCAAAACTTCTTTGACGTCGGAGAGATGGGTATTGAGCACGCGCTGCTGCCTGAAAAAGGGCTGATTGCCCCCGGCGAGACCTGCATCGGCGCCGACTCGCACACCTGCACCTACGGCGCGCTGGGCGCATTTTCGACCGGCGTCGGCTCCACCGATATGGCGGCGGGTATGGCGACCGGCGAGGCATGGTTTAAGGTGCCCCCGGCGTTGCGCTTTAACCTGACCGGCAAGCTTTCGGAAAACGTCAGCGGCAAGGATGTGATTCTGCACATTATCGGGAGCATCGGCGTGGATGGCGCCTTGTATAAATCGATGGAGTTCGGCGGCGAGGGGCTTAAGAATCTGACCATCGACGACCGTCTGTGCATTGCGAACATGGCGATTGAGGCCGGCGGCAAAAATGGCATCTTCGAGGTGGACGACGTCACGCTTGAATATGTCAGCGCCCGCGTCACCCGCCCCTTTAAAACCTATGCCCCCGACCCTGATGCGCAGTATGACGCGGTGTATGACAT
>JAEWMM010000196.1 GCA_023457175.1 Bacillota bacterium
GGGCAGGTGCGCTGCGCCCTGTCCGACCCTAAAAAAAGCGTCCTGTTTCAGGAAAACCGCCTGTGCGAGAACATGAGCGCCCTCTCCAACCTGCGCTTTGTCTGCCCCGCGCGTACAAAACGTGAAATGGAGCAGGCGCTGACGCAGGCCGGCCTTGGCGGGAGCCTGCATCTTCCGGTAAAAAATTTAAGCGGCGGCATGCAGCGCCGCGTGGCGCTGACGCGCGCCCTGCTGGCCGACTTTAACCTGCTGTTTTTAGACGAGCCCTTCACCGGGCTTGACGCGCAGACGCGCGACCGCCTGCTGCCCTTGGTTGCGCAATATGCCGACGGTAAAACCGTGCTGCTCGTGACCCATGACGAGGCGCTGGCTAAAAAGCTTTGCGCCAAAACGCTGCGGCTGAGGTAACTTATAGGCAAAACAGCTTAAAACAGCATTGTTCTGCCGGTTTGTTTTGCGCCTCGCCACGTTGTCGCCCTTAGGCCAAGCGTCAGCCTGCCGCCTCGCTCTGGCGTGCGCAAAATATCCGCCAGATCTGTTCCTGTTGTCAATCTGAACCGCCGCCCTTTTAAGGCAAATGCCGTAAAAGGGCGGCGGTTTGTTTTGCGTGCGGCGCTGCAAGCACTCGCCCGTGCTTTAAACAGGCAAGGAGCAGCGAAAACCACGGCAGGTATTCATATTATGCCGGCGAGCGCTATAAGCTGGCGACGTTTTGCTTGACCTGCGGCGCGCCCTTGCGCTAAAGCTCGCGCATGAGCTGAAAGGTCTGCATAAGATCCAGTACGCCATACCCCCACTGGGGGTTGGGATATTGCAGGCTTCCGCTGCGTGAGCAGCCGCGGATCAGATAGGCGCGTATCTGATAGGTGCTAAAGGCGATGTCGTTGCCCTCCACCACCCCCCATTGCATCATCAGCGCGCAGGCGCCCGCCACAATGGAGGTGGCGACGCTGGTGCCGTCCATCCGGCCATAGCCGCTGGGGTAATAGCCGCCGATATTGACGCCGGGCGCGACGAGGTCGGGCGCGAGAAGCTCAATTCTGGTCGGTCCCCACGAGGTTCTGGCGTACAGGCTCTCCTGCTGGGCGTCGTAGGCGCCGCAGCAGATACCCCCGATCATAACGCCCGGCACCGTGATGGTGTAATAGGGCGAGGTGGATAAAAACTCCACCTCCGGATCGACAAAGCCGGTCATCGGCAGCCAGGCGTGATAGGTGCCGTCGAGAATGATGTCGCCGTGTAGCGTGATGGTCCATATCCCCGGAGAAGCCCTGATCAGCCGCACAATCGACATCTGCGCGCCGGTGCCCTCCTTTGGGAAATAGTAGCTGACATCAATTACCGAAGGCTCCATGACCAGACTGGTCGTACGGGAGCTGCCCGCCTTGGCCGGCAGCCTGCCCACCGTCTCACCGGCGGGTGAGGTAATCGAAACCGAAATCCGGTCCGATACGTTGTTCCAGATCGAAATATAGACGTCCGACTCCTGCTCGCCTATTTTCAAATCGATGTTCTGCGTCTCCCCCTTGGCGCTGATCAGACCCATCGTATGGTGCCGTGCCTGACTTTCGTTGCCCGCCGCAACGCACAGGCACACCCCCCGCAGGTTGGCGACACCGCTTAAATATTCCGCAAAGATGCTGTAGCCGTCGTGGCTGCCAAAATTGCTGCCCAGCCCAATGCAGATGACAACCGGCTTGTTGAGCCTTCTGGCCCGCATGAGGATATACTCGACCCCCAGCATCACCGCGCTCGATTCAAATGCGTTTTTCTGACTTGCGGGAACGAGGTAGCGTTCCAGATAAAACGGCCGGGCCTTGCGCAGCTTTACGGCGATGATGCCGGCGTCGGGCGCGGCGCCGATAAAGCTGCCCACCGAACGCCCTGCCGCGACCGAGGCCAGAAAGGTGCCGTGACCGACCGTATCCTCGTGGGGTACAATCTCGCGGGGGTTGGGGGAACGCAGCGCTTCGTTGATCTGCGCCTCGGTGTACTCGGTGCCGATCCAGTTCGGCTCAGGCGACGGACCCGCGGCGGTCTGGTCGTAGATGTAATGGATCTTGGTCGAGCCGTCCTCATAGCGGAAGATATCGAGCGTATAATCAATGCCGGTATCGACAAAGCCGAGGATAACGTCGCGCCCAAGCAGGTCGAGATAGGGCTGCCGGTGCACCTGCAAAATGCCGCTCGCCTCCAGGCTTGGACGGTCCAAAAGCCCCAGCACCAGCGAAGCCGCGCTGATAAAGCTGCTGCCAAGCTCGGCCGTAACATCCTCAAACGCGCGAGGTCTGGCATAATAATAGGTATAGCGCCCCGCAATGGTAAAGGCCGAGGCCATGTCGTTGTGCCCGCGCACATAATCTTCAAAAATATCGCTTTTACGCACGACAAAGTCTACAACATCCGGCTCCTGAATCAGCTGTTCGAACAGCACCTGATTATCTATTATATCTATCGGAATGCGCCCCCTCTCTGGTTAAGCGTCGTCAAGTCGCTCATTGCATCGCAGAGGTTTAATGCGCCGTAGCCCCACTCCGGGTTGGGGTAGGTGCGCGGAAAGCTTCTCGCGGCGCTGCGGCACAAAAACGCCTTGATCCGTTCGCCGTATAAAAACGGGTCGTTGCCCCGAATGTTGCCCCACTCCAGCATCAGCGCGGCCGAGCCGGTCACAAACGGCGTCGCAATGCTGGTGCCGGTAAAGCGGTCAAAGCCGCCGCCCGTTTTGGCGCTTAAAATGTTCACGCCCGGCGCCACAAGGTCAGGCTTTTGCCCGTAGCGGCCGTAGGGCATGCCGCGGCCTGAAAAATCGGTGCTGGTATTGAGCAGAGAATTGTACGCGCCCACCGATATGACCTTATAGGCTGTGGCGGGTATGGTAATCGTATTTTGAATGTTTGGAACCAGAAAGGCGGTCTGCCGGGTAACGGCGTCGGTCATCGGCAGCCATATGTCAAACCGGCCGTCGATAATCCGGTTACCGGTATAAGCCAGACGCCACAGCCCTTGCGGGATGGCTTCTCCCAGCGCGTTGAGCGAAAAATAGACCTCCTGACTCGTCGTGTAGTGGTTGGGCTGACCGTAAAGCACCGACACCTGAACGCGGTCAAGCGCCGTGATGGTGACGCTTTGGGTCGCCGCTATGTTGCCGGTGGATTGTCCCGAAGGCGAAATCAGCTCAAAGTCGATGACGTCTACAAAATTTTTCCACAGCGTAATATACAGGCTGCGCACATTTTCGCCAATGACCATCTCGGCGTAGTTGACCCGTTTTTCGGCTGCCACGCCATGAAAATGGTGCCCCGCCGAGCCCTCGTTGCCGGTGGCGACGCAGATGACGCTTTTCCAGCGCTCTGAAACCGAGTCTAAGTATTGCTCGAACAGCGAGTTGCCGTCGTGCGCGCCCTCGTTGGTTCCGTTGCTGATGTTGACGGCGATCGGCCGCTCCAGTTCCACCGCAATGTCAAGCGCAAATTTTACGCCGCGCATAATCGCGGTGCTCATGGCAAAGCCGATGGCGCCCGAACGCTCCAGCTTGATGACAACCAGCTCGGCCTCGGGGGCCGCGCCTACTTCGCGCCCGTCGCTGCCTTGGCGGTTACCCGCCCCGACGCCGGCCACGGCGGTGCCATGCCCGACCGTGTCGCGGCTGGGCACAAGGCTGTAGGGATCGGGGCTTTGCAGCGCGGCGTCGAGCTCCGCCTTGGTAAACAGCCGCCCCTTGCCAAAGCCGGTTGGCGGGGCGCCCTCCAGCGACTGATCCCACAGGTATAAAATCCGGCTGCTGCCGTCGGTGTTTCTGAAGTCGGGGTGGGTATAATCAATGCCGGAGTCTATAATGGCGATGAGAACGCCGTTGCCGCGCAGGTTAAAGCTCCGCTCGCGCTGAACGGGCGGAATGCAGGACTGCTCCATACTGCGTTGCAGCATATAGGCCATCGCCTTGGGCATTTCAAAATATTCGACGCCCGGCACGGTGAAGAGCTTGGAAAAAGCGCTCAGCGGAATGGTCAGGATGGCGTAGTTTTCGTTGAGCTGCTCGGAAAGTCCGTCGAGCTGCCTTGCGATCTCCTCAAGGCTGCCGTGGAATTTGATAATGACCTCCAGCAGGTTTTCTTCAGACAGCAGCTCGGTCGCAAACCGGACATTGGGCTCCAGCGGAATGAGTCGGTGATCCAAAAATCCACCTCCCTTTTAGCAATCAGATCTCCTGCAAAGCGCATACGCGGCGGCATAGCCAGTCTGCTTCGCCTCTCTTTGCGGGCAGACTTCGCCAATGCATTAAATATATTGGCAACGCCCGCCCTTGACAGCCAAAAAGCCTCGGCCAGCGGCGCGCCCAGCCCTTGCAAGAAGCTTATTATCTTAGATGCCGCAGGTATTCTATAATAATTGCCGCATATAATCATATTATGGAGGTGGATAAAATATGAGTCCGAACAACACAAC
>JAEWMM010000197.1 GCA_023457175.1 Bacillota bacterium
CAATCAGGTCGTTGTCACCGAAAAATCGGGCGTCAACACGCTGGCCGAGGTCAAGGGCAAGCATTTTGCCGTCGCCGCGGCGGGTTCCTCGGTTGAGGGCGAGTGCAAGAACCACTTCACCGCCGCGGGGCTCAGTTTCCCCGAGGATATCAACACCGAGCCGCTGGCCTTTGGCGATGCCGCCGACATGCTGCAAAACGGCACGCTTGACGGCGCGTGGATTATGAGCGGCGCACCCGCTGCCGCGGTGACTCAGGCCGCCACCGCAGGCTGCAAGCTTTTGAACATCGGCGACGACATCATCGCGAAGCTACAGGCGGAATACCCGTGGTATGCAGCCTACACCATCCCCGCCGGTACCTATCCCAACCAGAACGAGGATGTGCAGACCACCGCGATTAAGATGGTGATGTTTTGCAGCGCCGACCTCGACGAGCAGACCGTCTACGACCTGACCCGCACGCTGTGGGAGAATATCGACACGCTCGGCGAATCTCAGAGCAGCCTCAAGGGCCTGACCGCCGAGGAAGCCGTTAAGGATATTGCCAACCTGCCGCTGCACGACGGCGCCGCCAAGTATTATAAGGAAGTCGGCGCGCTGTAAGGCGGACGGATAAAATTCCATACCGAACAACCCCCCCGCCTGCGGCGCGAATGCGCTGCGGGCGGGGGCTTGCATTTTATTTTAATATACGAATATCTTTAACCGGGTGCCCGTAATCGTTTATTAATTGTTGAATAAAGTTTTCTGGAATGGGAGATGCCGCTATGCTATGGAAGAGAACGATGGATCCCGATTCGGTTGTCAATATGCCGCGGCGCGATAAGCAGATTATTTCGGTATCCTATAAGTCGGATGATGAATTCATCGCCGGGTTGCAAAACGAGCTTCAAGAGGCGGCGCGCCGCGCAGGCTACGATTTGACCATCCACGATTCGATGAACTCCGCAAGCCTTCAGCTTGAGCAGGTCGAAAACGCGCGCAGAAGGGGCGCGAGAGCCATCCTCATCAACCTGGTCGATCCGGCTTCGGCGCCCGCGCTGCTTGAGGCCGCCGGAGATATGAAGGTTGTGTTCATCGCCTTTGTCCCTGCGGATATGAATCTCCTCAACGAAAATGCGGTCTATGTCGGCGCTGATCAGGAGGCCGCCGGTCGGATGCAGGGCCAATGGCTGGCCGACCATTTTAAAGAGCGGGGCAAGGATGAGATTCGGTATATTCTGCTCAAGGGCATTAGGGACCGGCCCATCACCGAGCAACGCACCGAGGCTATGCTCCAGACGCTGGCCGACAACGGCATAAGGGCCATTGCGGCCGCCCCGCCGGTTTATGCCGATTTCAGCCGCGCGCAGGCGATGTCGCAGCTGCTTCCGGTTTTAAGCTCCGGTGTCAGGTTTGACGCCATTATCTCGAACAACGACGCCATGGCGCTCGGCGCGATTGAGGCGATGGAATATCTGAATATGGACCCGGCCAGAACCGTCATTGTCGGCATCGACGCGACCGAGCCGGCGGTGCGGGCGCTGCTGGAGGGCAAGCTTGCCATGACGGTGTACCAGAACAAAAGAGACAGGGCCGCGGCCACCATTACGGCGGTGGATAATATGCTCAACCGCCGGGCGTACAGCACGGGGATTGAGCAGCTGGTGTCGCCGGAAAATCCCTATGTTGTTTTATATCCTTATGAGCCGGTTACAAGGTACCATATACCGCGGGACCTGTATTTTTAGCGGCGGCGCCCGTCATGCATTAAAAATGCCTGCGCCACCAGCGGGGCTTGTAGCGCAGCAAAAACGCGTTGAGGTACGCGCCGAGAAATAGAATGAACATCGAGTAATAGATCCAGACCATGGATATGATGATCATGGTCAGGTTACCGTAGATGCCAAACATATGGAACAGCTCGACCGCCAGCGAATAGAGCTTTGAAAAGAGAAACCACACAACGGCCGAAAAGGCGGCGCCGGGCAGCTGCTGCCTAAACCGGAGCCGGGTGCGCGGCAGCGCCTTGAAAAGCAGGGCATTGTAGCAGGTGAGATACGCGATGAAAATAAAGCCCCGCAGCCGCAGCAGCGCCTGCCACAGACCGACGTAATAGGGGAGATGACGCCCTATAATATGCGCGAGATAGTCGCCGAAGACGACGATTGAAAAATCGAGCACCACAAACAGAATTAAAAGGCCGGTGTATAAAACGCCGTGCAGGCGAAGCCCCAAAAAGCTCTGCTCCTGATAGCCGTCGTAAATTTCGCTGACGCCCTGCGCGAGGCAGGCAAAGAACTTGGAGGCCGACCAAAGCTCGACCACCAGCGAGAGCGAAAGCGCCGAAAGCGAGCCGGCGTAAACCTCGGTGACAATATTGTGGATAAGCTGCCCAAATTGCGCGGGCGCAAATTCGAGCAGCGGCTGCAAAATCAGTCCCTGAGTCAGCGAGGTGTAGGGCAGCAGGCACAAAAACAAAATGGCCAGCGGCACAAGCGAGAGAAAAAGATAAAAGGTGCCCGAGGCCGCAAACACGCCGACATGCGCGCGCCCGAGTCCCTGACGCAGCAGCAAAAGCGCCGACAACAGCCTGTTTCGTTTCATTTTGCCGTCCCCTTTGGTCTTGTGATATTTAATGCTAATCTTAAATAAAACGGCGGACGTTGACGGGTCGCTTTCCGTCGTTCGTCGCCAGTCTTTGGCGGGCGACAGCCCGCCGGCATCCGCTTCCCGGACTGGGGAAAAAATGCCCTGCCAACCTGTTCCCGTTTTAGCTGGATTAGGATGACGCGTATTTTCCGACAATTATTTTATGGGCAGGAATCGGGTAAATATTCACCGCCGGGCTGCCGCCGGAGCCGGGGCGGAGAATAATTTAGGGGATTTACAAATTATACCAAATACTGCTTTGTTCTGCGCGCCGTGCATGCTACCATAGAACACAGCGCGAGGGATGCATCAAAAAAAGCGACGGAAAAAGGAGCGGTACGGCGTGAGTCTGACGTTATTGATTGAGATTGAAGATAAAAAGGCGCAGCTGTGCCGCATTGAGTCACAGCTGGACGAAAAAATACGCGGCAAGG
>JAEWMM010000198.1 GCA_023457175.1 Bacillota bacterium
TACCGCTGCTGACATGCAACACAAAAAGGAGCCGCATCAACTGTGGCAGCCCTGCTAAAAGCGTCTCTAAAAACATCGTTTTCCGCCCTCCCACGTTGTATTTCACCTTACATTTTATGTGAGAGTCCCTGTTAAAAGCACGTGACATCGCTACAAACAAAAATGTTGCGGCAAGCTCAGAAATTTGACAACGGCGCGCATCCCCGTTATATGGCTCCCTGCTTTTTAGTCAAACCACAATCCTAAAATTAAAAGGGATACCCCTGTGCAAAAAAGACCCTGCCCGGGCCAGCATATAACAGTAGATTTATTCATTTTAACGAATTTTGCACCCCACATTGTCTGTATTAAAGGCTGCAAAGGTTGCCGTACTGTGCTATAATAAAGATAAGCGGCTTTTTTGCCGTGGGTGTATAATCAATACCGGTATTAGGGTGAAACAAATGGGTAAATGTTCCGAGTCGATGATAAAATCCGTTTTTGTAAGCGTATGGAGCTGGCCATATCTCGTACCGGCCCTGCTTATCACCGCCTACGTGGTCTATCAACTGGCAACCGGCCGTCGCGCGGCTAAAAACTCGATTGCAGCGCTGCTTGCTGCTTTGCCAAAGGATACATATACCGTCCTCAGCGATATTATGATCAGGTCCTACACCGGCGCTTCCCATATAGACCATATCGTCATTTCAACCCATGGCATTTTTGTGATTCATGTGCAGCAGTATCATGGCGAGATTGCCGGCAAAGACACCGACCAGTACTGGACCTGGTTCGACGGCAAAGAAAAGCATCGGTTCTTTAACCCTATCCGTCAGAATCACAGCCATATTAAGGCGGTGGAAATGGCGCTTGAGACGGTGGGCAAGGTTCCGCTGATTTCTGTGGTCGCCTTCCCCCGTAACTGTACGTTCAAGTCTAAGCCGCTGGGCGTGTTGTATTATGACGAGCTGCCCGCCAAGATACAAAGCTACAGCAAAAATGCCCTGACAAAAACGCAGGTCGAGGTTGCCGCCGCCATATTGGAGCGGGCCAACATCCAAAGCCCTGAAGAAAGAAAGCATTACGCCGGTTAAAGATCATACCGGTAGACAGCGCATTTAAAAAAGGCGATGATGTTTTGCATCATCGCCTTTTTTAAATCTTAACAGGTCCGGTCGTTTGCCGCCGGCAAATCGTCACCATTCGAGCGTAAATCCCAGCGTTCTTCGGCGATCAGGGCGTCGGTCCACTCGTAGTTGGGTTCGTCCTGCACATGTACAAAGCCATATCTTCCGTAGAGGTGCCTCGCCGCCTCAAGCACATCAGCCGTCCATAAGAATATGTGGCGATAGCCCCGTTCCCTGCAAAAATCCAGCGCGACCGTCATCAGCCTGTGCCCCAACCCCTGCCCGTGATATTGAGGATCGACTAAAAACCAGCGCAGCTGCGCCGTGTTATCATCAACCCTGCAAATGGCGATGGAGCCTATCAGCTTTTCGTTATCGGCCGCCACCCAAAGCTGGCTACCGTCCGGATTTTTAATAAACTCGGTCAAGCCCATCAGCAGGTATTTTTCAAAAACCGGCTTGAAATGATAGATGCTCTGATACAGCGCCATATGCATGCAGGAGATATAACCCACCTCGCCTGTTTTATATGGCCTTATTTCAATTTTGAAGGCAGTCCCCATTTTGATATCACCTTTCATTCATAATAAAAATGCTTTTCCAGTGTTTTTACCGCATGCCACACCTCCTGGCATGCGCTGTCATCCAGACCGGCAAGCATCGCTTCAATGTCCCTGTTTGAACGCGCAATCAACTCGCGGATTAAACGCAGTCCTTTTGGGGTCAGGCGCAGTTCTTTTGCCCGGCTGTCTTTTTCAGAAGGACTTCTCTTAATCAGCTCCGCTTTGATAAACCTTGAGAGAATTCTGCTCATATAACTTGGATCAATATTCAGCTTTTGAATGATCGTGTTCGCCGTGCAGACGCCAAGGTCGTTTAATTCAAACAGAATACGCACCTCCGCCAGCGTGTAGTCTGAATTGAGATAATGGCGATTTAAAAGCCCGAGAATACCGGTGTAAAAACGGTTGAATTTTCGGATGTCCTCTATCAGCATCGTTTTATTTATTTTCATCGCCTCCAAAAGTTCAGAGTTAATTTACCCGCTATCAGCGTACAATATTTATTGGACTTAGTCAAGTATTTTCCTGCGAATTTTCAATCTGCTGTGATAGAAAGGCCCGAAGTCAAAGCAAAAGCGGCCCCCCGAACTGTTGTTAAGGGGGAGCCGCTTTACCATTTAAAATTCAGGGCAGCCGGTCGTGACCAAGGGCGCTAAACCGCCCTGTTATCTTCCTTGGCCTTCTCACGCGCTTCCTTGAGCATCATGTCCTTGACCTTCATCAGGCGGGTGGTGTTGCCGCGCTCGTTTTCGTCGAGCTTCATGACGATATAGCGAATCGTCTCGTTAAACTGCGGAATCATGACATATTCCAGCGCGTTGACACGGCGGCGGGTCTTTTCAATCTCCTGCGCCAGCAGCTTGACCGTCTTTTCATATTCGGCCAGCTGGAGCATATCGTTTAGCAGCTGCGACAGCCGAATGACCGAATCATCCAGCTCGGCCGGCGTGCTGACGAAGGAATAAGGAAAAATATCGCTTGGGTCCTGCGTTTTAGTCTGTACCGAATAAACCGGCACGTTGACCGACATGACGTTTTTAAAGTTCATGTCAATTGAGACGCTCTGCTTGGGATACAGAAAGGTCTGCTCCATCATTTCGGGCGACATCAGCGCCGAGGCAGCGGAAAAGCCGCGGTAGGCCTCGGACAGATCGGCCTCCACCTGCAGACGCTATCTCTGGCTGATGCGCACAATATCCAAAAACTGCTTCATCAGCTCGTCGCGCTTGTCTTTGAGCAGCTTGTGGCCGCGAGTGGCGGTTTTAAGGCGCTTTTTCAGCCGGGTCAGCTCCATGCGGGTAGGGTTGACGTTCAGTCTTGCCATACCGCATCACCCCTCTTGCTTTTTCGGCAGATATTTCTCGATATATTCCGGCTTGATGCGCTTTAACTCGCCGACCGGCAGAATCGAAAGCAGCTCCCAGCCGAGGTTCAGCGTCTCTTCAATGGTGCGGTTTGTTTCGTAACCCTGCGACACATAGCGCTTTTCGAACTCGTCGGCAAATTTAGCGTAGAGCTTGTCGGTGTCGGTCAGCGCCGCCTCGCCGAGAATGGTCATCAGCTCCTTGGCGTCCTTGCCTCTGGCATAGGCTGCGAAGAGCTGGTTCATCGTGTTGGCGTGGTCCTCGCGGGTCTTGCCGACGCCGACGCCCTTATCCTTGAGTCGCGACAGCGACGGCAGCACGTCGATCGGCGGAGTCAGGCCCTTGCGGTAGAGCTCGCGTGCAATGATGATCTGCCCCTCGGTGATGTAGCCGGTCAGGTCGGGGATCGGGTGGGTCTTGTCGTCCTCAGGCATTGAAAGAATCGGGATCATCGTGATCGAGCCTTTCTTGCCGAGCAGACGGCCGGCGCGCTCGTACATCGTCGCAAGGTCGGTGTAGAGATAACCGGGGTAGCCGCGGCGTCCGGGAACCTCCTTACGTGCAGCCGAAACCTCGCGCAGCGCCTCGCAGTAGTTCGTAATATCGGTGATGATGACCAGCACCTGCATATCCAGCTCAAACGCGAGATACTCAGCGGCGGTCAGCGCCATACGCGGCGTCGAGATGCGCTCAATGGCCGGGTCGTTTGCGAGGTTCAGAAACAGCACCGAGCGCTCGATCGCGCCGGTTCTCGTAAAGTCGGAGATGAAGAAATCCGCTTCTTCAAACGTAATGCCGACAGCGGCAAATACGACGGCGAACTTGCTGTCGCCGCCTAATACCCGCGCCTGACGCGCAATCTGCGCGGCAAGGTTCGCGTGCGGCAGGCCGGAGCCTGAGAAGATCGGCAGCTTCTGTCCGCGCACAAGCGTGTTCAGGCCGTCGATGGCCGAAACACCGGTCTGGATGAATTCCGACGGGTAGTCGCGGGCGGCGGGGTTCATCGGCGTACCGTTGATATCCCGGCGCTGCTCGGGCAGAATCTCAGGGCCGCCGTCGATGGGGTTGCCAAGGCCGTCGAAGATGCGCCCCAGCATATCGGGTGCGACGCCCAACTCGATTGAGTGCCCCAAAAAGCGCACCTTGGACTGCGACAGGTTGATGCCCGCCGAAGATTCAAACAGCTGCACCAGCGCGTTGCTGCCGTTCATTTCAAGCACGCGGCAGCGGCGCACCTCGCCGTTTTGCAGCTCGATCTCGCCAAGCTCGTTATAAGCGACGCCGTCGACGTCCTTTATCAGCATCAGAGGCCCTGCGACCTCCTGTATGGTACGGTACTCCTTAATCATGCTCGTGCACCTCCCGCAGCAGCCTCAAGCTGGGCCATCATCTCGCGCGATATGTCGGCGTAGGTCTCGACATAGTCCTCGGTCGGCACATCCTTCGCGCGGCCGATGCGGTCTCTCGCGGAAATCGAGAACACCGCGTTCATCGGCGCGCCGTCCTCAAGCGCCTTCTTGGCCGCGTGGTAATAGCTGAGGATCAGCGCTAAGAGACGGTACTGCTTATCGATGGGGCAGTAGGAGTCGGTGTCGCTCATGGCGTTCTGCTGCAAAAAGTCCTCGCGCAGCATTTGCGAGGCCTCCAAAACCAGACGGTCGCCCGGAGAGAGCGAATCGATGCCGACCAGCTTGACAATTTCCTCAAGCTCGCTTTCCTGCTGCAACAGGCTCATGGCCGCGTGGCGCTGGGACACAAAGTCGGCGCCGACATGCGCGTCGTACCAACCCTTGAGCCGGTCAAAGTACAGCGAATAGGAGGACAGCCAGTTGATGGCCGGGAAGTGGCGGCGGTAGGCCAGCGCGGAATCAAGCCCCCAAAACACCTTGACAATGCGCAGCGTCGCCTGACTGACCGGCTCTGAAATGTCGCCGCCGGGGGGCGACACCGCGCCAATGGCTGAAAGCGCCGCCTCGCGTTCGTCGCTGCCAAGGCAGACGACACGGCCCGCGCGCTCGTAAAACTGCGCCAGACGGGAGGCGAGGTAGGCCGGGTAGCCCTCTTCACCGGGCATTTCTTCGAGGCGGCCGGACATTTCGCGCAGCGCCTCGGCCCAGCGTGAGGTGGAGTCGGCGATAACCGCAACGGCGTAGCCCATATCGCGGTAATATTCCGCAATCGTAATACCGGTGTAGACGCTGGCCTCGCGGGCCGCGACCGGCATGTCGGAGGTGTTGGCAATCAGCACGGTGCGCTGCATCAAGCTTTCACCGGTGCGCGGGTCGATGAGCTCAGGGAACTCGCGCAGCACGTCGGTCATCTCGTTGCCGCGCTCGCCGCAGCCGATGTAAACGACGATGTCCACGTCCGACCATTTGGCCAGCTGGTGCTGGGTGACCGTCTTACCCGAGCCGAACGGACCGGGAATTGCGGCGGTGCCGCCCTTTGCGATCGGGAAAAAGGTATCGACGGTCCGCTGTCCGGTGACCATCGGAATGTCGGGCGCCAGCTTCTTCTTATAGGGGCGCTCGACGCGCACCGGCCAACGCTGCAGCATTGAAAGCTCTTTTAAGGAGCCATCCGCCAGCTTAACGGTGGCAATTGTATCGTCAATTGTAAAATTGCCGCTGTTAATGCGGACAATCTCGCCCGAAACGCCGTGCGGCACCATAACCCTATGCTTAACGACGATGGTCTCGTCGACGGTGCCAAGAATATCGCCCGTAACGACCTTGTCGCCGGCCTTGGCAGTCGGGACAAATGTCCACTGCTTGAGATGGTCGATGGGCATGACCTCGACGCCTCTGGCCAACAGATTGCCGCTGACGGCGCGGATCGCCTCAAGCGGGCGCTGAATGCCGTCGTAGATCGTTGTGATAAGGCCGGGGGCCAGCTCGACCGAAAGGGGCGCGCCGGTCGTTTCAACCGCGGCACCCGGCGCGATGCCGGAGGTTTCTTCATAGACCTGTATCGAAGCCGCGTCGCCGCGCATCTCAATAATCTCGCCGATGAGGCGTTGCTCGCCTACGCGCACCACGTCAAACATGTTGGCGCCGGCAAGGCCCTCGGCAATGACAAGCGGGCCCGCGACCTTTATGATCTTTCCTGTACTGCTCATTATTCAACCTTCCTTCTGTCTGGGGTTGGGGCTGTTTATTCCTCAGGATCTCTCAGAATATCGGCGCCGACGGCGCGTTCGACCGCCCTGTGCAATTCTGTGTCGCCTATTCCGAGAATGCCGTCCTTTGAGGGGATCGGGATAACCGCCGTCTGCGGCAGATCGAGATATGCCGCGATATCCTCAGGGATTTTGGCGGCGAGCTGCTCGGTGATATAGATGACCGCGTGCCGGCTTTTGGCCAGACTATGCAGCGCCTCGGAGGCCTCCTGCGCCGTTTCGGCCGTCGCAACGGTCAGTCCCAGCGCCCGAAAGCCCAGAACGCTCTGTCTGTCTCCGATGACTGCCGCTTTATACATAGCTCATCCTCAGCCTTTCTGTAATTCTCTCCTCGCTCAAGCCCGAGGCCCGCCCCGACATAACGGTGCGCACCGCTACAAGCTGCGACTCAAATGCCAGCAGATGCGAAATGACAGTGGCTTCGCCAAACGGAATTAGGCGGGAGGCGCGAATATACTCAATCAGCGTATTGTCGCATGCCATGTCCAGCGCGGCCAATGCCAGCCCGCCCGAAAGGGCCTGTGCGGCGGTCTCGGCCGCCGTGGCCAGCGTGCCGAAGCCAAACAGGCTGCGCAGCAGCTCCGCGCTGACCTCGCGCACCTGCGTGCAGGCGACGTTACCGCCCGGAAAAATAGCGCGCTGCAAATAATCAAAGCCCTTTTTGCTTAAAGCCGCGCGAGTGAGCACACGCAGGTTGCCCAAATCGATCCACAGACGGACATAACCCAAAAGAAAATCGCTTTGGGCAGCTTCGGACAAGGCAAGCATTTGCGCCGCCAAAGCGCCATCAAGCAGCAGGTCGGAAAGCTGCGGATCGCCGGTACGGGCCAGCAGATCAGCCGCCTCCTGCGCCGCGGCAGCCATAATCGGGTGCATGCGGTTAAAGTCTTTGTCGTTAAACATACCGGTCAGCGTGCCGGGGCTGATGGTCCCGGCGTCGCTTAAAAGGCGTTTGCCGTCCAGCCCCTGCGCTGTGGCCTTTATCAGCACTTTAAGATTGTGATAGTCGTATTTTAAACGAAACAGATCAACAACGCCCGCCTCGGGTACATAGCGGTAGATGAGGTCGAACAGCGCCTTGCGCTGGTGCGACAGCTCCTGCTCCAGCGCGGCTAAATCGCGGGCGTCAAATGCGCTCCAGCCCTTCTCAGTTAAAAGCTTGACGGCATCCTCATCGGT
>JAEWMM010000199.1 GCA_023457175.1 Bacillota bacterium
AATGAATCCTGCGGCAAATGCGTGCCCTGCCGCGAGGGCACCAAGCGCATGCTTGAGATTTTAGAGCGCATTGTCGCGGGTAAGGGCGAACGCGCCGACCTCGACCTATTGGAAGAGCTGACCGAAACAATTGCCGAAACGTCGCTGTGCGGGCTGGGCAAAACCGCGCCCTCGCCGGTGCGCAGCACACTCAAAGCCTTCCGCGACGAATATCTTGCGCATATCGTCGACAGAAAGTGTCCCGCGGGCAGCTGCTCGGCGCTTAAAATCATCTACATCGACCCCGCGCTGTGCAAGGGCTGCAGCAAATGTGCCCGCAGTTGTCCGGTCGGGGCAATCAGCGGCAAAATCAAGGAGCCGTTTGTCATCGATGCGATCAAGTGCATCAAATGTGGCGCCTGCATTTCATCCTGCGCATTTGGCGCCGTTAAGGAGGGATAACCCATGAGCAAGGGATATATGTATATAGACGATCACCGCATCGGCTTTGACGATGAAAAGAACGTTTTAGCCGTTATGCGCAGGGCGGGCATTTCGATGCCGACCTTTTGCTATCACACAGAGCTTTCGACCTACGGCGCCTGCCGCATGTGCGTTGTCGAGCTTGAAAATGGTCAGATTGAGGCTTCCTGCTCGATGGAGCCCCGCGACGGGCTGCGGGTGCGCACCAACACCGCCAGAACGCTCAAGCACCGCAAAATGATTCTTGAGCTGCTGCTGGCCGCCCACTGCCGCGACTGCACCATCTGTGAAAAAAACGGCGACTGTAAGCTGCAGGACATGGCCAAGCAATTCGGCGTGCGCCGGGTGCGCTTTGAGGACACGCGTGAGATGATGGACACCGACACCAGCAGCCGTTCTATTGTCCGCGACCCCAATAAATGCATCCTTTGCGGCGACTGCGTGCGCGTCTGCGACGAAATTCAGGGCATGGCCATTCTCGATTTTGTTCACCGCGGCTCTAACCTGCGCGTTATGCCCGCCTTTAACCGCAAGATCGGCGAGACAAAATGCGTTAACTGCGGCCAGTGCGCAGCCGTTTGTCCCACCGGCGCCATCACGATTAAAAACCAGATCGGCAACATCTGGGCCGCGCTGCAAAGCCCCCGCAAGCGGGTGGTGGCGCAGATTGCGCCGGCCGTGCGCGTCGCGATTGGCGAGGCGTTCGGCATTGCGCCGGGCACCAACAAAATGGGTAAGCTGGTCGCCGCCATGAAGCGCATGGGCTTTGACGAGGTCTACGACACGTCGCTGGGCGCCGACCTGACGGTTATGGAGGAATCGGCCGAGTTTTTGCGCCGGCTCGAAAAGGGCGGCCCGTTCCCGATGTTCACCTCCTGCTGCCCGGCGTGGGTCAGCTATGTTGAAAACGCCAACGCCAAATATATTCCGCATCTGTCAAGCTGCAAGTCGCCGCAGCAAATGTTCGGCTCGGTCATTAAGGCGCAGGCGCGCTTAAACGACGAGGATCCCCGCGACACGGTGGTTATTTCGGTCATGCCCTGCGCGGCTAAAAAAGCCGAAGCCGCACGCGAGGAATTCTATGTCAACGGCATTCCCGACGTCGATTATGTCATCACCACCCGCGGCATTTCAACGATGATCAAAGAGGTGGGCATCCGCTTTGACGAGATTGACGACGAGGCCACCGACATGCCGTTCGGCATGGGCAGCGGCGCGGGCGTTATCTTCGGTACGACCGGCGGCGTCACCGAGGCGGTTATCCGGCGCGTCTCCGGCAAAAAGAGCGTCAACACGCTGCGCGAGATTAAATATTCCGGCGTGCGCGGCATGGACGATATGGTTAAGGAAGCGACCGTCAAGGTCGGCGATACCGAGCTTAAAATCGCGGTGGCGCACGGGCTTAAAAACGCGCAGCTGCTTCTGGAAAAAATTGAAGCGGGCGAGGCTTTCTACCACTTTGTCGAGGTCATGGCCTGCCGCGGCGGCTGCATTGGCGGCGCGGGCCAGCCTTTTGGCCGCGACCGCACCAAGCGCACCCGTGCCGACGGGCTCTATACCGCCGACAAGCTGGCCCAGATCAAAAGCTCGGAAGAAAACCCGATGATCGCCACACTGTACGATGGACTGCTTTCCGACCACCACCATACCCACCAGCTGTTGCACACGCGTTATAGTAACCACGAGGACTGATACCGTCCTCTGAGTTGCAGCTTATTAAATGACATCACTTCCTACCTTCTAAGGCGGGAGAGGGGCACATTGTGACCCTCTCCCGCCTTTTGTGCACATCACGATCAAAACAGACAATTTATTTTACAATCGGGCCCATAAGGGGTATGATAAGAAAGCTGAACTTTATAGCCGACTAACTTCAAAACCGTCCCATCTTGACGGCCTATTTTCTGCGTTGCTGCGTTGTCCTTTCTTGCTGGGCGCCAGCCCAGCTGCGGCGTCCGCCTTGCAACGCAAAAAATATGCACGCCAATGCTGGGCGCTTTTAAAATTAATCGGCTATAAAGCGCCAGCCTGAATACACAAAACCCCGAGGTGATTTTCTATGCAAGACCTGCCCCAGCCCGGCCGAAAGCTACAGACGCTGCAACAGCTGTTTTTGAGCACGCTTTATATCAGCGCCTTTACCTTTGGCGGCGGCTTTGTCATCATCACGTTTATGAAGCAAAAATTTGTGGACAAGCTGCACTGGATCGACGAAAAAGAAATGCTCGATTTGACAGCGCTCGCGCAATCCGCACCCGGAGCCATCGCCGTCAATGCCGCCATACTGGTCGGCTGGCGCGCTGCGGGGCTGGCGGGTATGCTCACCGCCGTGCTTGGCACCATTTTGCCGCCGATGATCATTCTGTCGGTTATTTCATTTTTTTACGCGGCGTTTGCCAGTAACCTGTATGTCGCACTTACGCTCAAGGGCATGCAGGCCGGTGTTGCCGCCGTTATTATGGACGTTGTATGCAGTCTGGGCGAAAAGGTTGTCCAAGAAAAATCTCCGGGCAGCATACTGATTATGGTCGCCGCTTTTTCTGCCGTCTTTTATCTGAAGATCAACGTAATCTATATTATTCTGGCCGCTGCACTAATCGGCGTCTGCAAGGCGCTATCTCAGCTGAGAGGGGGGCGCAAAGGATGATTTGTTTACAGCTCTTTCTCAGCTTTTTGCAGGTTGGGCTGTTCAGCGT
>JAEWMM010000200.1 GCA_023457175.1 Bacillota bacterium
TTGGCATGTCCAGAACTTCATTAATTTTGCCGAAGCTCATGCGAACGTTTTTGCCAAGGTTGACGGGTTTCACCTGCAACATAGGTTTCGCTCACTCCATTCGTCTATGATTATTTAAAGCTCAAAATATACATGGAAGCGCTTTGCCGGTTTGTAAATTTCTATTGCTTTTTTATTTCGGGTGTGTTAAGATATACTATGCTAAAGGCAGATACACCCATTATGATACAGTATACTAGTATATTCCTTTTTGGGACTGTTGTCAATAGCCCCCGGGGCTTTTTTTACCTTTTGCAAAAAAATATTCTATCACATTTGTTGCCTTTCTGCAAGAGAAAGGTGTTTTATTTTGTAATAAAAAACCGGCCTGTAAATGGCCGGCATTTTTTATATGGCGAAAAAAGCCTTTCGTCCGCATCCGGTTTTTTTCGACAAGCTGCATATAATACCGATAATTCCGCGACAAAAATTGATATTCGGGCGGCAGATTTTCCATTTTACGCAGCCTGCCTTCAGTAAAGGGGCGGTAAGCCCGCTAGCCGTTCCTTTTCGGTAAGTTCGCAATCTGTTCGCCAATCTATTCAATTGTTTAACGGTGTGTCAGTATGACGCGCAATATTGCACGTTTTGCAGCTTGGCGCAGGCGGCGGGCATATTATGCACGCAGCCTTAAGCAACCCCGGGGCGCACGGCCCGTTCTTTACACCATACCCATGAACGGGCTAAACCCGTTCTATTCCCACTATAAAAATGCCAGCCCATGAAGGGTTGGCATTTTTTGCTAATTATATTCAGCGCGCTATCTGTTTTTACCGCCGACCAGCCGCGCCAGCCAGATACCCAGCCCGGCGCAAACCCCGATGGCCAACAGCGCCCGCAGCCAGAGCGCCGCCGGAACCACAAGCGCATCCGAAAACATATTTTCCTTTAGAACCAGCGATGCGACCGCCGTCAACACCATAGTAACCGATGCAGCCGCCGTTAAGTATTTTGCCGCGCGCTGCTTGCCCGGATAGCACCCAACTGCCGATGCCGCCAAAAAAAGAAAGACCGTCGTTAAAACCATCCAACCTGTCATAGCTATCCCCCCTGCCAACAGGATATGAAAATACAGGCAAAATGGTGACAAACGCAGGTGTCCGCTTCGGCCGGCAGGGTTTTGCGGCACATGAATTTGATAAAACAGGCCTAACATATCCCTCTGTCCAAAGTCCGCAGCGTCAGGTCTTGGACGGCGTTTCGGGTCGATATGTATTATTTATTGAATCGATGCCGATATAAGATGCTGCGCAAACGTGCGGACTCGCGCGGCCTTGCCGTCATCCATAAAGATGTGATCATACCCCATATCGCGTTCGCACAGCATGCCCGCGTAATTTAATTGGGAATGCTTGCAGTAGCGGCGCATACCGCTCTCAAACAGGTCGGCGCCCTTTTCGGGGCGGTAGCCGCAGGTGGTGATTAGCGCAACACTTTTGCCCGCCCAGAGCGCCGGACCTTTTTTATCGCCGTAATACTTGTTCATGCCGTAAACCAAACGGTCGAGCGCCGCCTTCATCGGCGGGGTACAGTACCACGAATAGATCGGCGTCGCAAGCACGAGCAGGCCGCAGGCGCGGATTTTATCAAAAATTCCCTGCATATCGTCGTCATAGCGACAGCCAAATTTTGACCAGTCGGCCTGACAGGCCCGGCACGCAATGCAGGGATTGATATCTTTATCATACAGCCGGATAACCTCATGCTCGGCGCCGCCGTCGGTCAACGCCCGCAAAAGCGGGTTTAAAAGCGCCGCCGTATTCCCCGCTTTTCGCGGGCTGCCCATCAGAATCAGACATTTCATATCGGTTTCTCCCTTCGGCATTCAAGCGGCATGTATTAACGCCCGGCCACGCAAAGCTCAGCGCGGGCCGGACGTTTTATATGCGGCTTATTTATGGTATTCGGCAAAAGCGCGGAAAGTCTGGTAAACGTCGCTTTTAGCGACCACCTCAAACGGCGCGTGCATCGAGAGCACCGGCACGCCGACGTCGACGACGTCGACGTTGAGCGCCGAGATATACATTGCCACGGTGCCGCCGCCGCCCGCGTCGACCTTGCCGAGCTCACCGGTCTGCCACTGGATTTTTGCGGCGTCGAGCAGGCTTCTGATCTCGCCCATAAACTCGGCTGAGGCGTCGTTGGTCGAGGCCTTGCCGCGCGAACCGGTATATTTGGTCACCACCACGCCGTAATTGCAGTAAGAGGCATTGTTTTTCTCATGCACGTCGCCGTAGGTCGGGTCGTACGCCGCGTTGACGTCGGCCGAGAGGCAGCTCGATTTTGACAGCACCGTTCTGCCCGCAAGACCAAAGGGTGCGGCCAAATCCTCGATGAAGTATTGCAGGAATTTTGAATTCAGGCCGGAATTGCCCTCGGAACCGGTCTCCTCCTTGTCGGCCAGCACCGTCACAACGGTACGGCTGGGGTTGGTCACCTGTAACGCCGCCATCAGCGAGGTGTAGGCGCAGACGCGGTCGTCGTGGCCGTACGCACCGATAAAGCTGCGGTCAAGTCCGACATCGCTGGCCTTGAAGGCCGGCACCATCGTCAGCTCGGCTGAGAGAAAATCCGCCTCGGTCAGGCCGTATTTATCGTGCAGCAGCTTTAAGACGGCCAATTTAACCCGCTCGCTCTCCTTGTCGTCGCGGAACATTCTACCGCCAACCAGAACGTTTAAGCCTTCGCCCTTGATAATATCCACGCCCTTGCGCTGCATCTGCTCGGCGGCCAGATGCGGCAGCAGGTCGGTGATGGTGAAAACGGGGTCGCCGTCGTCCTCGCCGATGATGACCGAAATGCGCTCGCCGTCGGCGCGCATGACCACGCCGTGCAGGGACAGCGGAATTGTCGTCCACTGATATTTTTTGATGCCGCCGTAATAGTGGGTTTTGAACATGGCAAGCTGCGCCTCTTCGTAAAGCGGCCGCGGCTTTAAGTCGATGCGCGGCGAGTCAATGTGCGACGCGACAATCTTCACGCCCTTTTCGAGCGGCTCGGTACCGACGGTGCAAAGCACGAGCGCCTTGCCACGATTGTTATAGAACACGCGGTCGCCGGGCGTATACTGAACGCGCGGGTCAAATTCACGAAAGCCCTTCTCGCGCGCCATTGAAATGGCAACCTCCACCGCCTCGCGCTCGGTCTTGGCAAGGTCGAGAAACTTTTTATATCCCTCGCAAAACAGGTCAGCTTTTTCCCACTCGCTGTCGTCTAGCAGCTCGCCCGCATTCTTGGGGGTGTAGCAAAGCCGCTCCTTTAAAAGCTGCGCCTCGGACTTCTTCTTTTCTGTCATGAATGCTCCTCCTTATTATTTCAATCCACACACCCCGTGAGGGCGCGACTGCATAATGCCGGAAATAAAAATGTTGTTGATTAATCTTTTCCGTAAACCTTTGAATAGATCTGTGCAGCGTGTTTTACTCTCGGAACATATTGTGCGGTGTCCTTAAACGGAATATTCAAAAGCGTGACGCCGTCACTGCTGTATTCTTCGGTCGAAAGCCAGTTTTTGACGCTCCCCCATCCTGCGTGATAGGCCGCCAGCGCCTCTTCGGGCTGGCCGAACTCCTTTAACAGCAGCGAAAAAATATAGGCGCCGTAGCGGATGTTTGTCTCAGGATCAAAAAGCTGTTCGTAGGTGGCGTCATCGTCGCCGCAGCGCCAGCGCGCCCACTCAAACGTCTCCTCGGTAATCTGCATCAGTCCGCGCGCGCCGATCGGTGACACTGCGTCGGGCCGAAAGCGGCTCTCGGTGTGGATGATGCCATAGACCAGCGCGGGAGAAAGCCCGTATTGGGCCGCATAGCGCTCAACCGCATCGGTGTATTTAAGCGGATACGCCAATTGCAGCACCGCCCAGCCGGCCGACAGCGCCAACACCGCCAGCAGACCCAGCGTTATGACGGCGCGCCGGCGCCCGCGGCGCTTGCCCATGCTGCGCGGCGTCATTCCGCGTTCTCCCGTCGGCTTTGCGCATCCTGCTCCGCCGCATCGGCCGCCTTGGAACCGCGGCCGCACTGCTCGCGCAGCGCGCGGTGCAGCAGCCCTACCAGCTCCAGCGTTTTGACATGCAGATCCTGCTGATCCTTATCGTTGACAATAACAATCTGAGAGCGCGCGGTGTAATAGGCATCGTTATGCTGCGCGGCAATACGGCGGCGCGCCTCCTCGTCGGTCAGATGGTCGCGCACGACAATACGGTTGAGACGCAGCGCCTCGGGCGCGATGACCGAAATAACCGAGTCGCAGTCGGCGTCGATGCCGCTCTCGAACAGCGTGGGCGCGTCGAGCACCACCAACTGTTCGCCCTGCGCCTCAAGCGCACTTAAGCGCTCGTTGAGATAGCTGCGTATATACGGATAGATCAGCGCGTTTAACCGCTCAAGCTTTTTGGGGTCGCCAAAAACAATTTCAGCGAGCTTTTTGCGGTTTAGCGTGCCGTCCATATTTAAAATCAAAATCGAAAACTCCAGCGCCAGATCGGCAAGGCAGCATTTCTCGTTGGCCACCACCTCGCGCGAGACCGCGTCACAGTCGATGACCGTAATGCCCTGCGAACGGATGATTTTAGAAACGCTCGATTTGCCCGCACCCGTCTGCCCGGTCAGGCCGATCACACAAATTTGTCTCATAGCTTGATCACCTCAAATGCCGCAGCGCGCAGCATGCGGTTATAAACGCCGAGAGAAGCGTCGTCACGGTCGGGGCAGCGCACATAAACCAGCCTTGCGCCGCAGTCGTCAAGCTGCCGCAGCGACGCGAACAGCTCCCTGTTCTGGCTGGCCGCGTCATGCGCCCTGCCGTAGGTAATGCAGGGCTTGAGCGCCAGCTGCTGCTCACCCTCAAAGACCAGCCCGTAGGTTTTAGGCTCGGGCGCGTCGTTTAACAGCTTAATAAAGGACGCCAGATCCGATTCGATGAGAAGAACGCGGGCCCTTGGCGCGTAGTGCCGGTATTTCATGCCCGGAGACGAGGGGCGCTCCCCCGCCTTGAGCGGCCTATCGACCGCGTCGGCTACCCGCACCGGCTCATCCAGCGCATTGGACAGCATGCCGGCCGTGATGGCGCCGGGCCGCAGCAGCATCGGCTTATCCACAAGCGATACCACCGTCGATTCAATGCCGACGTCGCAGGGGCCGCCGTCTAAGACCAGCGGAATTTTTCCCTGCAAATCCTTTAAACAATGCTGTGCCGTTGTCGGCGACGGCAGGCCTGACAAATTGGCCGAGGGCGCTGCCAACGGCAGCCCCGCCGCCCGGATAATCGCGCGCGCCGCCGGGTGGGCGGGCATGCGCACCGCAACCGAATTCATACCCGCCGTTGTGAGGGCGGGCACCAGATCATTTTTAGGCAGAATAATGGTCAGCGGCCCCGGCCAAAAGGCCTCGGCCAGTATGAGCGCGCGCTTTGGCAACCCGGCCACCAGCGGCGCCCACATATCCAGATCGCTGATATGCACAATCAGCGGATTATCCTGCGGGCGGCCCTTGATCAGAAATATTCTTTTGACGGCGTCAACATTCAGCGCGTTGGCAGCCAGCCCGTACACCGTTTCGGTGGGAATGGCAACCACCCGCCCTGCCTTAAGCAGCGCGGCGGCGGCGGCAATACCATTTTCGTCGCAGCGGAGCACCTCGGTTATAGGCACGTTTACTACGCCTGCCCTTCTGCCATACGTTTGAGCTTTTCGGTCTGGTCGTAGGTGATCAGCGCCGAAAATACGTCGTCAAGGTCACCGTTCATCACCGAATCGAGCTTATAAATCGTCAGGCCGATGCGATGGTCGGTCAACCGGCCCTGCGGGAAGTTATAGGTGCGGATGCGCTCGGAACGGTCTCCGGTACCCACCTGGCTGCGGCGCTCGGCCGCGATCTGGTCGGTCTGCTCCTGCTGCATCTTTTCGTACAGGCGCGAACGCAGCACCGTCATGGCCTTTTCGCGGTTTTTGTGCTGGCTGCGTTCGTCCTGGCATTCCACCACCATGCCGGTCGGCAGGTGGGTGATGCGGATAGCCGACTCGGTCTTATTGACGTGCTGGCCGCCCGCCCCGCTCGCACGGTAGGTATCGATCTGAAGGTCGCCGGGGTTGATGTCAATTTCAACATCCTCCACCTCTGGCAGCACCGCAACCGTGACGGTCGAGGTGTGGATGCGACCCGAGGCCTCGGTATCGGGCACGCGCTGCACGCGGTGAACGCCGCTCTCATACTTCATGCGGGAATAGGCCGACTCGCCCTGAAGCATAAAGCACACCTCTTTAAAGCCGTGCAGTTCGGTCTCGTTGCTTGAGAGCAGCTCGCTTTTCCAGCCCTGCGAATCGGCGTACATGCAATACATGCGGTAGAGCGACGCGGCGAACAACGCCGCCTCCTCGCCGCCGGCGCCCCCGCGGATCTCTACAATCGCAGACTTGTCGTCGTCGGGATCCTTGGGCAGCAGCAGTATTTTCAGCGCCTCGGCATGGCGGTCAATGGCCTTTTGGCTATCGAGCAGCTGCTCCTGCGCCATCTCTTTAAGCTCACGGTCGAGCCCGCCCTCGTCGAGCAGCTCGCGCGCCTCGTCGTTGGCCGCTTTGGCGTCCTGATATTCGCGGTACTTTTCGACGAGCGGCGTCAGTCCTTTATATTCCTTCATCAGCGATCTATACAGCGCGTTATCGTTGACGACGGTCGGATCCATGAGCTTGCGGCTGATCTCGTCATACCGCAGCTCGGCGGATTTTATCTTATCGAGCATACTGTTCCTCCGTTTATCTTTCTAATGGTTCACCACGCCTAAAGCATGAGATGGATTACAAAATAATTTTTCGCCCTGCAAGACAAGGGCGAAAGCGGGCTGTCGCCGATAAGAACGCCAACGCGGCAAAACGGAAAATCGTGCCGCAAGACGATCAATTCTTTCAGACTTGGGGGACCGTCAGAGGGGGCTCAGGGCGAATAATCTGTTTAATGTGGCGCTCCACTTTCAGGCGAGGCACCATGACCTCACGCCCGCAGCCCTTGCAGCGAATGCGAAAATCCGCGCCGGAACGCAGCACAAAAAATTCCTTTGACCCGCAGGGATGCGGCTTTTTCATCAACAGGGTATCGCCTACCCGTACATCCATCGGTTTCCCCTCCTTACACTGCTTCAATTTGTTATTATAGCAGATATTGCGCGGCGCTGGCAAATATTTTTTATCCCTGCGTGCCGCGATATACGCCCTTTAAGGTCGGGCGGCAGGTCAAGCCGGCACAGCTTGTTTTCCGTTTTACAGCGGCTTGGCTTATTGCTTAAGTTGATAAGGCTATCTTGCTTGCATGCGGTTGAATCTAAAAGTTTGCCCAAGCACCCGAATAATAAGTTCACCCGCGATAATTTGTCCGCCGCTTCTAAACCCTTTCATACAGGAATAAACATAGAATCGGCAGGATATCCATATCCACATCCGGCCGTGTCAAAAAAGAGGGGGCATCCGTAAATGGAATTTTATCCCGAAGGTCATCTGATAGAAACCACTCAAAACACGCTGCGCATCTCCAACCTCTTCGCGCTGTCCGAAGCCTCTAAAAACGGGGATATTTTGGAAGGGCGCGCCATCATATGCGATTCTTCGCACAACCTTATTGTCGAGCTCGGCGGCGGGCTTAAGGGTATTATCTCGCGTGAGGAAGGCGCATTGGGCATAAAAAGCGGTGAAACGCGCGATATTGCGATGATCTCCCGCGTCAACAAGCCGGTTTGCTTTATGGTTGTCGGTTTTGAAACGATCGGCGGTCAGGTTACGCCTATGCTCTCGCGCCGCGCGGCGCAGCAGCGCTGCACTGAGGAGTACC
>JAEWMM010000201.1 GCA_023457175.1 Bacillota bacterium
ATATAACCCCAGAGGTTGAACAGTGCCGTGGCAACCAGCAGCATCATACGGCACAGCTTGACGGCATAGCCCAATTCAAAGCTGGGGGAAGCGAAGTTTGCCACCGCAACAAAGGCCATATACAGCAGCACCTCGGGTACGAACCAGCGCGCCTTCACCGCAAAATCGCCTAAAATCAACGCCGACACCACCGAGAACGAGCTGCCCAGCGCGGCGGGCGTGTTGAGGGACGCCTGCTTCAGACAGTCGATGATCAGCTCTACGATCATCAGTTGAAAAAAGATCGGAACCTTGTTCATTTCTAAAACGCTGATAAAATCGATGGAATTGGGTATCCAGTCGGGATTTTTGATGAAAAGAAACCATGTTGGAATCAGCAGCATGGTCAGCGCGTGGATGAGGTAGCGCACAACGCGCAGGTAGGTGCCGATCAGCGGTGGGAAGTAGTAGTCATTGGTGTCTTGGAAGAAGTCAAAAAAGGCGGTCGGCAGCAGGATGATTGAGGGGGAGCCGTCCACGAGCATCAGGATGCCGCCCTCGGTCACGGTGGCGGCGGCGGTGTCGGGCCGCTCGGTGTAACGTACCTTGGGAAAAGGATTGTACCACCGCCGGGGCAGCAGCGCCTCGGTCAGGCTCTCCTGCGCCATGGCGAGCGTCTTAACCTTGAGCGTGGCCAGCTTTTTGGCTAAATCATCCACCGTTTTCTGGTCGGCCCGCCCCTGTAAATAGCATAAAATGACGTCGGTTTTCGAAATGCTGCCGATGATATGGTTCTGCATCGTCAGGTTCGGATCCTTTATATGGCGGCGGATGAGCGCGGTGTTTAGCAGCAGCGTCTCACAAAAACTGTCGCGCGCGCCGTGCATTACGCGGTCGCTGTCCGGCTCCTGCAAGGAGCGTGTGGGGGCGGTGCGAACGCCGATCAGAATGATATCGGCAATGCCCTCCACCACAAGAGCAACCTGTCCCGACAGTACCTGCGGGATAATTTTTTCAAGGTCATTCGCGCTCTCAACCTCAATATATGGAATATATTCGTCCATAAAGCGCTTTACGTCGGTACATTTTTCAAGCTCGGCCGGTTTTATTGCCAAAAGCGCGCTGAGTATTTTCTCCATGATATCGTCTTTGACAAGACCTTGGGTAAAATAGAGCCGGGCGCTTCTTGAGCCGAATATAAAATCGCGTGCGACCAAATCAAAGCTTGCGTCGACCCGCAGCTTGGTATCGAGTGTTTTTGTTGCTTCAAGATATTGCTTTTTCTCCGGTGTCAGCTCCGCTTGCTTTGCCATAAATGCCTCCGAATACAAATGGTTGTTCATACAAATGACCGATCGTCTGATCAATCGCGGATTAATATGAGATTCATGCTGTATTATGCGCGCTTTCAGGCAAGATATGTCTGCGGATGCATTGCCCCCGGACAAGGTTTGTGTTGTATTATTTTTTTGATGCTGGTAAAATATCATTTGTAAAACACCTTGAATGCGGGAGGACGGCATGGCGATTAATAAATATATGCGCGCGGCGCTAAAGACGCTTTCTTACACCGAGCCCAGCATGCTTGAAAGCTATGAGATGATGCGCCGCCTAAACGCCCTGAAAGGCTATGGGCGGTCTATTAAGACCTGCTGCCAGTGGGATCATCTGGTTCCCAACGGCGACCATGACGTGCCCGTGCGCATTTTTTCGCCCGATCCCGGCCCCTTGGGCCGCCCGGTTCTGCTGTTTTTTCACGGCGGCGGCTGGGTGACCGGCAGCATCGACGACTATAACGGGCTGTGCGCGTGGCTTGCCAAAGCCACCGGGCAAATCGTCGCCTCGGTGGACTACCGTCTGGCGCCCGAACATAAATTCCCCGCGGGGTTAAACGACTGCTATGCGGTGGCGCAATCCCTTTTTAAAACGCCGAACATTTTGCGCGTGGCGTCTGAGCAGATTACGCTGATCGGCGACAGCGCGGGCGGCAATCTGGCCGCTGCCGTTTCGCTGATGGCACGGGATAACGGTGCGTTTTGGCCCCGGCGGCAGATTTTAATTTATCCGGCGACGCAGGCCGACTATTCAGAGCAGTCGCCCTTTGCTTCGGTGCGGGCGTATGGCGTCGATTATCTGTTGACCGCAAAGCGGGTGGCCGAATACATGCAGCTTTATAGCTCGGCGCCTGAGGATCTGCAAAACCCCTATCTGGCTCCGCTGCTGGCCGAGGACTTGAGCCGCCAGCCCGATACGCTGGTGATAACCGCCGAGTTTGACCTGCTGCGCGACGAGGGCGAGGCCTACGCCAAAGCGCTTGCGGCGGCGGGAAATCGCGCCACAACCCATCGCATCCCCGATGCGCTGCACGGCTTTTTTATGCTGCCGCCGAGATTTAAGCATGTGAGACTGTGCATCGACCATATCAACGATTTTATATCGGAAAAAGGAGCTGCCGCCCTGTGAGTAAACGCTCTGCTTCAGACGCAGACTGGCGCAAGCTGGACAATGCCGCAAAGATATTCCCGAGCGCGACCTCCAAGGCGGATACCAAGGTGTTTCGATTTTCGGCGGAGTTGACCGAGCCGGTAGATCAGTATTATCTTCAGGATGCGCTGGATCGCACGCTGGAGGATTTTCCGACCTTTCGCTGCGTTTTAAAGCGCGGTCTGTTCTGGTATTACCTTGAGGAGGCCAACACCGGCTTTCTGGTGCGGGAGGAGGACGCGCCCCCGTGCAGCACTATGTATCACGATTCGCGTTCGCCGCTTTTTAGCGCAACCTTTTATCTGAACCGCATCAATCTGGAGGTTTACCATGTGCTTACCGACGGAGCGGGCGCGCTTCAGTTTTTAAAGGCGCTGACCTACAATTATCTGCTGCTTGCGCACCCGGAGCTGGGCGGGCATTGCTCTGCGCTGGACTTTGACGCCTCGGTCGCGCAGCGCATGGACGACAGCTTTGCCAAATATTATACCGGTAAAAGCAACATCACCGCGGCGCTTGCCAAAAGCCGGGTGCCGGTCTACACCCTCAAGGGGGCTAAAACCGCCGAGTGGCGCTTAAAGGTGCTGGAGGGCATTGTGCCCGCCGACCGCGTGGTGGCCTGCGCCAAGAGCATGGGCGTAACGGTGACGGCCTTTCTCTCAGCGGTGCTGATCTGTGCGATTAAAGAGGAGATGAGCGAGCGGGATAAGGGCAAAAGCGTTGTGGTGTCCATTCCAATCAACCTGCACAAGTATTTTCCGTCCAAAACAGTGCGGAATTTTTTTAGCGTCGTCAATATCGGCTATTGCTTTGAGGGCAGCTCCGACGCGCTGCCGGACGTCGCCGCTTCGATGCGCGACCGCCTTGCAGCAACGCTGAACGGGGAATATCTGCAAAAGCGTCTGGATATGCTGGCGGAGCTTGAGCACTGGATGGTGGCGCGCATTGTGCCGCTGTTTATAAAAAATATTGTATTAAAACGGTTTTATAAGCGTTCTGAACGGGAGTACACCACGACGCTTTCAAACGTCGGCACGGTGGTCATGCCTGAAGAGCTAAGGCCCTTTATCCGCCGTATCGATGTCTTTAACAGCACCAAGGATATGCAGGTCTGCCTTTGCACCTATGAGAATGTTTTAAGCATCAGCTTTACATCACGTTTTTTAAGCAACGATATCCAACGGCGGTTTTTCCGCACGCTCAGCGGCATGAATATTCCCGTGGAAATAGTGGCGAACCGCTTTGAGGGAATGGGGGAGAGCGTATGAAAACCTGCACGCGCTGCCGTGTGACGGTGACGGGCGGCTTTAGCAAATGCCCGTTATGCCAGCACACGCTGACCGAAAACGGAATGCCGCAGCCGGACGTTTTTCCGGTTATTGAAACGGTCGCCTATACCCACGGCTTGTTTTTTAAAATTTTAATGTTTGGATTGATCGCCGTTTCGATCGTTTCAATCATGCTGGATTTTATGATTCCCGAGCAAAACTTCTGGTCGCTTCTGGTCACACTCGGGGCGGCCTGCGTCTGGGTGAGTGTGGTGGCGACGATCCGCCGGCGCGGGGCATTCCACCGCAAGCTCATGGATATGGGTTTTTTAATCGGCCTGTTTTCGCTGTTGTGGGATCATCTGACCGGCTGGCACCGATGGTCGATCGACTATGTCATTCCGATTACGTTTATCTGCTGTATGCTGATTGCGGCGATACTTGGCTGGGTACTAAAGCTGCCGTCGGAGCATTTTGCGGTCTATTTGCTGATTTTAAACCTGTGCGGCATGATACCCACACTGTTTTTGATGGCGGGCTGGAATAAAACGCGCGTGCCGTCCTTTATTTGTGTTACCGTCAGCCTGCTGCTGTTCGCCGCGCTGCTGGTGTTCCAGTGGCCGATGGTCAAAAACGAGGCGCGGCGCAGGCTTCACCTGTAAAAAACGACGCATATCAGGCATCTTAATGCTCTTGTAAAAATAAAAAACAGCTGCGCCATAAAGATAACATGGCGCAGCCGCTTTATTCAGATTAATGTATGAGATCATTGCTTGGGGTTCGCGAAGGGACGTCAGAATCTGAAAAGGAAAGTATTGATGATGGATAAGACGTTGGCGTGTGTGTTGCTGGCGGCGGGTCAGTCAAAGCGTTTTAAGGGAGAAAGCAAGCTAACCGCGCCTTTTCATGAAAAACCGCTGGTCGAGCATGTTTTTGACGCATTGCCTCGGGCGCTGTTTTCGCAGTGTATTGTGGTAACGGCGAATCGCGCCGTGCAGGGAATGGCAGAAGAAAGAGGTTTTGAAACGGTGTATTTGCAGGTCGATACGCCGGACATTTCGATTTCGATTCGGGAGGGGCTCAAAAAAGTGCGCCCTGATTGTTCAGGTTGCATGTTTCTGGTCTGTGACCAGCCGCTTTTGCGTCGGGAAAGCATCCAGCGTATGGCAGCGCTTTTTTGTGAAAATACCGAGAGGATTATTGCGCTCGGTTACCAGGGGACACGCGGGAATCCGGTAATGCTCCCTAAAAGCTTTTTCGGGGCGTTATTGACGCTGCCATTCGGGAAAGGCGGCAGCTATATTGTCGGCCAAAGCAACGATCGTCTTCTGACGGTTGAGGCGTCCTGTGCAGAAGAGCTTTTGGATGTGGACACAGTGGAGGATCTCGAACGTATAAGCAGAATTTAATTTTTGAATATCCGCCTCAAATGCGCGGTAATAACTGATTCAGTCTCTGGCTACGGGTGAGAGGGCAAAGCTTTAACCGTTTGTTTTATTATTTTGCGCTTTCCGACCAACCGGGAAATTGCGGATTCTGGAGCGTGCAAAATGCGCTGATTCCTTTTAACGCACTTTTTGACATACTTTACGCCCCCGATTTTTATCGGGGGCGTTTTTAACTTTAATCTTAGCTATCTACAGCGAATCCGATAAACAATATGTTCGGTCTGTCTAGAACGGTGCTTTATCCAATGCATTTATTATTGGGTGACAATATTGAGCAAAGTTCCGTCAGAAATAATGCCATGAGCGGCCTGTATCATCTCGGTTATGTTGCGGTCGTGATCATAAAAATCAACTTTTGAGCGCAGCGCATTAAAGACGGCGCCGCTATATTTTCCGAGTACGCGCCCCTTGCGATAATCCACGGCCTGCGCGGCATGAATCAATTCAAGCGCGAATATGTAACGGAGATTATCCAGAATTTTATCCAGCTTCTGAACGACATAGGGGGCGTTTGTCGACATATCCTCCATGCCGCCGGCCAGACTGAAGGTGTCCATTGAGGCCGGATTACACAAATGACGAATTTCAGCGTCCAGCGCGGTAAAGGTTTTCTGAACGGTGCAGAACCCGAGTACGTCGACCGACGGACTGAGAAATCTCGGAAGCTCAGTAAAGGAGGGGTCGGAAAGCTTGATGAGTCTTAAGCAGCTTGCCTTGGACATGTGGGATAATGCGACCGACAAGCTTTCGAAGCCCAAAACCCAGTTGAGCGGCTCAAAGTTAGCCGATGGCAGTATGGTCTTTTCCTCAAGCAGCAGGCAGGGGTTGTCGTCGGTGGTGTTGAGGTGGATTTCCAAACGCTCTTTGGCATATTCGAGCATTTCACGAACGGCGCCGTGAATCTGCGGAACATTCCGGTAGCACAAAGGATCATGTACCGCCTTGTGCCGGTCGGGCGCATAGACAAAGCTTCCTTCAAGATAACCGCGAATAAGCGCCGCCGTTTCACGCTGACCCTTATAGCGTCTGAGCTGGTGGGTGCGGTCGTCAAGCGGTGAGACGTTGCCGTTAAAGCCTTCGAGCGAAAGCGCGTAGATCGCATCGGCAATCTTCAAAAAATTTGCAATATCATCAAGCAAAAGCGCGCCGTGTCCTGCGCCGGCGGCATTTGAGCTGACGATGGCAAGGCCGTCCTTGGGACCGAGGCTAAGTGGCTTTAATCCGGTGAGCGCAAAAGCCTCTGCGGAGGAGATAATATTTCCGCCGAACTCCACCTGTCCTTCGCCGATAATGGCTAACCCGATATGAGAAAGCAGGCCGATATCGGCTTGGCCAACCGAACCGCGCATCGGAATAAGCGGATGGATGCGCCTGTTGAGCAGTTGCACATACATTTTTGGAATTTCAGGCGCTGTTCCACAGCACCCGGTCAGCATGGCGTTGAGCCGCGCGGTCATGATAGCCCGGCACTGTTCGCGGGTGGCCCACGGCGGAATGCCAATGCTGTGGGAGCGTATCAGATTGCAGTTGTATTGCTCAAAGAACTCTTTAAAAACTTTTTTGTCTTTGTTCCAGCCAACCCCGGTGTTAAATCCATAAATAGGAAAATCGGCATCAACAAGATCAAAGACCAGCTTTCGCGCGTCGATAACACGTTGTTCTGCTTCTGCTGAAATTTCAACTGTGGCAAGGTCTCGTGCAATGGCAGAAATCTGCTCGATAGTCAGATCGTTGCCGGTCAAGATTATCTTCTCCATGGTACGCCTCCTGTTAGTTGTTTTAAGTAAATTTAGCTTGCTTGTTAAGTGCAATTATAAACAGATTAATATGTTAATACAATCGGAAAAAGTCAATATTATTGTCATATTTTAAACTTTTGTGAATATATATTATTTGAAATATAAAATTTTATGTAATATAACGAATAATATGTTTCTAAACAATGATATTGTTAAAAACACACAATATTTACTTAAAAATATAGCTAATTAACAAGTTGATATATTTTGGTTTATATGATACTTTTTAAGTAAATTTTTTATGATAAGTAGTGAAATGTCAAAAAAATAAGAAGGAGGAATCAAGGTGGCAAACTCAGGAGATATGCAAACTGTCATACTCGGCGGTCACATCGAGCTTGACCAGCTTGTGGCGGCAGCGCGGCTTGGGGCAAACGTTGTATTTTCCGAAGAATATATCACGCGCGTTGAGCGATCGCGTCGCCTGATCGAACAGGCTATCGCGGATGACCGCGTGATGTATGGCGTCACGACGGGATTTGGCCTTTTGAGCACAAAGGTCATCAGTCGTGAAGAGGCGCGCGACCTTCAGCGAAATATCATTCTGTCCCATTCGGTGTCGGTCGGCGAGCCTTTCACTGCGGAGCAGGCGCGCGCTACGATGATGATGATTTTGCAGAATGTCGGTCAGGGTTTTAGCGGCGTGCGGCTTTGTGTGCTTGAATTGATCAAAGAGCTGCTCAACCGGGGTGTTACGCCTTTTATGCCGCGCGAGGGCTCGGTAGGCTATCTGGCGCCCGAAGCGCATTTGGCATTGGTTCTGACGGGCGAGGGGCAGGCCTGGTATAACGGAGCGCTGCTGCCCGGCAGTGAGGCGCTGGAAAAAGCGGGCCTTTCACCGGTCTGCCTTGCTGAAAAAGAAGGGCTTGCGCTGATTTCCGGAACAACGTCGGTTACCGCGCTTGCTTGTCTCGCCGCTTATGATATGATAAAGGCTGTTAAAAGTGCGGATATTATCGGGGCGGTTTCTCTTGAGGCGCTCAAAGGCGTTATGGCTGCGTTTGACGAAAGGGTGATGTCGGTTCGGCCGCACCCGGATCAGGCTGTCG
>JAEWMM010000202.1 GCA_023457175.1 Bacillota bacterium
GCCCTATACCGCGCGGAGCTGCCCGTGCAGGCCGCCGGCCGCATATTCGCGCGCTTAAGCGCGCTGCCCGCCACCATAGATTGCTTTGTGGACGATAACTGCGGCTATATGGACGCGCATTATTACAGTCGCATTGAGGAGTGGGTGCTCGACCTCAACGCGCGGCAGATTATTCTGGAGACGCGCCGGCCGGTCGAGAATTTGCCGCAGCATATCCTCAAGCTTGGCAAACCGGTGCAGAAGATACAGACCTTTTTCAAGGATATTGCGCTGCGGGACCGTGTGATGTGCCAGTTGGCGGAGGAATTTCCTGAAATTTCGGTTGCCTGCTCTCTGCCGGGCAACATTGAGATCACCCATCGCCGCGCCACCAAGGGGGAAGCGCTGCGGTTTTTGTGCGGGCACCTGAATATCGACCCCGCGCAGGTTATGGCGTTTGGCGACGAGCGCAACGACTGCGCCATGCTGGAGCTGGCCGGCGTGGGCGTGGCGATGGCCAACGCCGTGCCGCAGGCCAAAGCCGTCGCCGATGTGCTCATCGGCGCGTACTGGGAGGACGCGGTGGCCCATATGATTGAGGATGTTGTTTTAAAGGCCTGACACCCGCGACCATTGTGCCATTGCAAACAGACGATGAAATATCGTCCATAACAGGGGATAAAAAGAGCGCCGAGATAGTTCCTGTATAAGACAGTATAAAAACTTAAATTGTTTATGGATGCTGCCAAGTAAGATGTCTGAGACAAGGCGCCGTTTGAGTCGAACGATGCCTTGTTTTATTTTGCTTTAGAATGAAGTGTTTTCTATTGCGTGGGATAATGGGCAGGGTGCATAGGAAAGCAGATACCAAACAGCTAAATAACGAGATAGACATCCAACGGGCTTGGCATGTATGCGAAATCTATTCGTACAAAACTGAGCAGCAGCAAAATGTAAAGACTTCTTGACATTTTGCTGTTCGAGTAGTACTCTATAAATGTAAAATACTTTTGACATTTTGGAGGCCCTATTATGAGAAAAATGGATGAAATGGAATTAAAGATAAACCAGAAAGGAATCAAATGGAGTTGGGCATTTATGGTGTTATCCCTCGTTATATGGGGTGGATATAACTATGTAAGAAGCCGAGAAACATCACTTCCCTTAATCTTATTTGCATTACAATTTCTCGTCTATTTTTTTGTCACAAACGTTGAAAAGGTGAAAGTCGATGATAACAGTGGCAAGAAACAAATTCTAATTTCTTTAGGAATTATAGTGTTACTAATTGTATTCGGCGTAATCCTATATCTTACTATCGGTCGTTGAGAACTATGAAGAATGGCATACGAGAGTTACGTAAAGAGAAAAATTATAGGCAGGAAGATTTAGCTAAGGTATTGGGTGTTACGCGACAAACTATAAATGCGATTGAAAATGACAAATATGATCCCACTTTGCTACTGGCCTTTAAACTGGCAAAGGTGCTGGAAACAACAGTCGATGCGCTTTTTGAACCTGATCTAATGACACTAAAGTAAGCCCTGCCTGACGGTATATAAAAAAGCCGTCATGATCGGTGGGTATTTTACCGGAACTGAATACATCGGTAAATGAAGAAATGGCGTAGCCTTTATGCTGCGCCACACTTCTAAGCATATACCGTATTATTGTGGGCTGCCTTGACAGCCCTTTTTTATATCCTGTTATTTTTCCGCTGCTAAAATAGTCTATAACGCTTTAATGACGCGGATGGCCTATTGTCAAACAGCTTAAGAATCAGATTATCTTGCGGTTTATTTTGCGTCTTGTCGCGTTATTGTTGCTGTTGTTGTTGTGCGTCATCTCTGGCGGACGTCAGCCCGCGTGTGCTCTTTGTCTTGCCGGATACAAAACATGAAATTTTAAAGCTTTCCGAATATGAATTAGAAATCCTTCACACAGGGCATGGACTGTACACGTTGTTAATCAGAGAAAAACGGTCACATAAATTAACAATTTAAATAACATTTATTTGTTTTATTCTCAGAATTTACATAAATTTTATTGTTTATTGCCGGAAAACTTGATATATTAAGATAGAAAGAATTATTATTTTTGCTCATCTGACGGCTGAAAGGTGGGGGCATCGGACTTCCTGACAGGGCGCGGCTGTTTGTGCTGCCGACAGACGCTAAAAGGGAAGGGCCAAATGTTAATTTTAGCGGCAAACTAGGTATTCGCAGAACAATTTACACCAACCTAGGAGGGACATTGTGAAAATCAAGGCGGGAATCCGAACCAAGATCCTGAGCAATACGGCGGTTATTGTGCTTGCCATAGCCATTATTTTAATGCTGGTTATGGTTTTCTTTATGTGGTCGCTGACCGGCAGCATGCTGTCGGAAACGCTCCAGCCGATTGCAAAATCCGCTTCGCAAAGCGTCGAGGGCAATCTGCACATGATGGTGGACCGAGTGGTCATGATCTCAGAAAATCCGGCGCTGGTTGACGCCACAGTCAACACCGCGGGTAAACAGGCGCTGCTGGACAAGGCAAAATCGGGCATAGAATTTGTATGGCTGGCGCTTTATTCGGCGGATGGCCGGCTGTATACCGGCAGCGCCGGCAGCCCGGCAAACATCGCGCAGTCTAAGCAATTTGAGCTGTTGCAGCAGACAGCCAATGTGGTGATAGACGATACGCAGATTACTGACAGCGGGCTGCAAATTGTCGTTGGCGTTCCGGTAATGGGCGCCGACGGAAAAGTGCTTTATTATATGCTGGGCAGTTATAAATACGATATTTTAAACGATGTGTTAAGCAATATCACCATTGGTAAAACCGGCATTGCTTTTGTTGTCAACCAGAACGGGACGCTGATGGCCCATCCCGATCCTGCAAGGGTCTCCGGCGGAGAAACCATCTATGGGTTGTTTGGCGACGGCGACGTCATCCGGCGCATGACCGCCCAAATGGCGCAGGGGCTGACCGGCGCATTTGAGATGGGCAGCGCCGCCAACAAGCGCTACTTTAGCTATTCCCCCGTCAGGGGAACGCTATGGTCGCTGGTTGTCACCGCGCCGCAGAGCGATTTTATGACCGCCGCCAACCGGGCTATTGTGGTCAGCTTGAGTATCACGGCGCTGCTGCTGGTTTTTGCAGCCATGATGATGCTTCGCCTCTCTAAAAGAATTCAGGAGCCGCTCGGGCGCGTGACAGGCCGTATTTCGACGCTGGCGCAGGGCGATTTACATACCGCCGTCGAGATCGAAAAGACACGCGACGAAACCGAAACGCTGTCGCTGGCGCTGGCCAATACGGTCACGAGCATTAACAGCTATACGTCCGAGCTGTCGCGCGTACTCTCTGAGCTGTCGCAAAGCAATCTGAACGTTTCGGTCAATGGCGACTTTAACGGCGATTTTGTCGTGATGAAGCAGTCGCTCAACCAGATCGTCAATTTCCTCAACCAGATTATGCACGCCATACGGCAATCCGCCGTCGAGGTGTCCGAAACCTCGCGCCGCATTGAGCAGAACGCTTTACAGGTAGAGCACGGCTCAAGCGGACAGGCCGAGTCGCTCTCGCGGCTGCACGACGCCGCGCTGATCATCAACGCCAACGTTGAGGAAATAGACGCGCATACCGCTTCCATGCGCCAGTTTATGGATAAGGCGAACGCCGGCATGTCGGTGGGCAAGAGCCACATGACCGATATGCTTGAGGCGATCAACAGAATCCAAACCGACTCGGAAGAAATTAAAAAGATCAACCGGTTTATGGAGGATATTGCACTGCAAACCAATCTGTTGGCGCTCAATGCCTCGATAGAGGCGGCGCGTGCCGGCACCGCCGGCAAAGGCTTTGCGGTGGTAGCCAGAGAGATTGGCGATCTGGCGGCAAAAAGCGGACAGTCCTCGCGCCAGACCGCGACGATCATCGAGAATTCCCAGCAGGCTATTCTTGACGGCGTGCGCTGCGCCGAGCAGACCGCGGAATCGATTGAAGAGATTGCCGAGCTGTCCGCTAAAATTTCGGATGTCACCGCCAATCTTTCGGATGCTTTGAATGCTGAAAAAACAGCGCTGGAGAATATCACGCAGCAGATGGGCGAGATCAATCAGCTGGCCAAAAGCAATCTGGAATCGAGCCGCCAGAGCGCTTTGGCCAGCCAAATATTGACCGGACAGTCCGATAAGCTTCAAAATATGGTCAGACGCTTTAAGCTCAGACAATAGGAGGGCCTTTATGAAAATAAAAAGGATTCTGGCTTGTGTCGTCTGCTTTGCTTTAGTCGGCGCATTCTGCGGGTGCGGCGCTGCAAACGGCAGCATGAAGG
>JAEWMM010000203.1 GCA_023457175.1 Bacillota bacterium
TTTCTGCGCGAAAAGGGCCTTGCCGCCGCCATTAAAAAGGCCGGCAGAATTGCGGCCGAGGGCGTTGTTCTTTCCACCGTTGATGAAGCCAAGAAGCTTGGTGTTGTAATCGAAGTCAATGCCGAGACCGATTTTGTCGCCAAGAACGATACCTTTAACAGCTTTGTGGCCGAGTGCGCCAATATCGTGCTCACTCAGCGCCCCGCCGATGTCGACGCGCTGCTGGCCTGCGTTGGCGCCGACGGCCTGACCGTTGAGCAGATGGTGCAGGAGAAGGTACTGACCATCGGCGAGAACATTAAGATCCGCCGTTTTGTCTGCATGGAAGGCGACCTCGTCAGCTACGTTCACGGCGGCGGTAAGATCGGTGTCATGGTCAAGTTTGAAACCGACGTCGCCAATAAGCCTGAGTTCAAGGAGTACGCCAAGGATATCGCGATGCAGATTGCCGCGATCAACCCCACCTACCTGAGAAAAGAAGATGTCCCTGCCGAGGCTGTTGCCAAGGAAAAGGAGATTCTCGTTCTGCAGGCCAAGGAGGACCCCAAGAATGCCAACAAGCCCGCACAGGTGCTTGAGAAGATGGTCGAGGGCAGACTCAACAAAAAGTTCTATCAGGATGCCTGCCTGCTGGAGCAGCCCTTTGTTAAGGATGGCGATATCAGCGTTTCTCAGTACACCAAGGATACCGCCAAGAAGCTGGGCGGCAGCATTGAGATCACCACTTTTGTCCGTTACGAAAAGGGCGAGGGTATTGAGAAAAAGCAGGACAACTTTGCCGACGAAGTTGCCAGCATGATGAAATAGTTGCAACGAACAAAACTTTTTGCCCAAAAGGCCGCGAATTTTTGCGGGCTTGTTAAGGGGCTGACGAGCGTCATTACTTCGGTAATGGCGCTCTTTTTTCTGCTTTTGGATGGGGTGGGTGGCTCCGCCGTGGAATATTACCGCTACGGATGAGAAAACCGGTAAGATTTTATAGGCGACTCAGAATAATAATTTTAGGCGCAAAATAAATATTTATAATTCTGATTATGCCGGGTTTGCAAAAGTTGCCGAAAATGCAGAATAAAAAACAATTACAGGATTATGTCCTTTTTTTTCCCCTAGGCGTTATATAGGTGAAATCTCAAATAACAAGGCGAAATTTTTATGAAAATGATAAAAGTGGTAGTGAAAATCGCGGCCTCGGATGTTGGCTCGTAGCGTGTAATCATAAATCATGAAGCTTCAGCGGCACAGGTAGTTTGTTTGTTACAAAGCTATCTGGTGTCAGCAGCACAACCTATCGCATCCATGTTTCTGAACAGTTGGGCCGCAAACGGCGCAGGCGACGCCTTCGATAGTCAACCCAATGAAGATGCGAGAGTTAAGGGTTGCAGCCTCCCATTTTATATGGAATAATATAAAGACAGATAAAGAATGCGCGTGGGATAAAAAATATTGATTTTATGCAACCCATTCCGTGTCTGCTACAAGTGTTGATGGCTTTGTTACAGTAATAATAACAAAAAGCAGGTGTCGAAAGTGAAGCTTATCAAAAAAGCAGCACTGAATAAACGCAGGGTCTTCGCCGTTATTTTAGGTATAGGGTTAAAAGAGCGTCATTACCTCGGTAATGACGCTCTTTTGCAGCTTAGCGTAACGCTTAAACGGAATAATACCATATAAAATATTTAGCCGTCACACAAAATAGCGTGGTACGGGCGCATACAGTTTGGCAACTGATGCACCTGCCGGTACAATTCCTCATATGATTCTCAAACGGCGGGCAAAAACAAAACCAACCCGTACAGGCGGTACCGATATGCGTTGAGGCCTTACGGTTTTTGATCCCAGATAATCAGATTATTTTCCTTGAGCAGCTTTTCAAGATTTTCAAGATTTTCGGTGGACTGCGGCGCGGTGCGTCTGCCTATTTCCACAACCAGAGCTTCGATCATCGTCATAATCGGCGTAATTTCAGAGGCGTTGCCGACCGAGTTGGTATCCAGCATCACATCTGCAAAGCGCGCAATAGGATTAATGGCCGTGTTGGTAATCAGCACAATAGGCACATGCTTCTGGTGGCATACATTGGCCACGTCAATGGTTTTTTTTGTACAGGGCCACTGCGATATGGCAAACAGCACGTCCTTTTGTCCAATCTGCAACAGCCGGTCATAAAGATATTCCTGCTCGTTGCTTAGCTGCCGCACTTTTGGATAAAAACCGTTAAGGGCAAACTCAAAATAAAGCGCCGCCACCCTCGAAGAGCGCATGCCCAGCACGTAGATATGCTCGGCGTTCAAAAAGCAGTCAATCGCTTTTTCAAACTGCTCAAAGTTGTTAGGCGTCAAAAAATTTTCAATACTTCTCGCAATATCCTGAGTCATGTTTGAAAGCGTGCTTTGCCGCATGCCCTGTACCGCCTTGGAAAAGGTCTGCTTCTTGTTGCGGTAGGACGAACCTTCCTGCATAATGGAATTATTCAGCACGTCCTTTTTAAAAGCGCCAAAAGAATCATATTTTAATACCTGAAGCAGCCGCATGACGGTAGTAGTGCCTACGCCGGCGTTACTTGCAAGCTCGGCTACCGTCATGATGCCTACCTTGGCATGGTTTAACAATATATAATTGCATAATATCTTCTGCTTTTTGGGTAATACATCCCTCATGGCTAAAATTTCGTCTATAATATCCCTCATAAAAACCGTCCTGTTGCGTTATTAAGACTATATTATCGCAATAGGGAATTTTAGTCAATCTGTATCGCAATTCGGAAAATTCATAGCTGTTTTGCCTTGCCGGTATTAATGCAATTTAACCGTTTACAAGGGCTTTGGGTACCTTAACAATCATATCTCTGATCTCCGAGTCTGAGAATGCGTTTTCCAGAAAAAGCTGTACAAAGCGCACCATCGCCTCTGCCGGGTGCTCGGCCTCCGCCTGCCCACGGTCGGTTGCCAGATAGACTCTGTGGCAGCCAACGGCGCGAATATTGGCCATCATCCGTTCGGGGGTGCAGTTGTTTTAGGCAATGTTATACCAGTTCTTTTCAATCCTGGCGCCGTAGTCCGCCGCTTCGCACTGCGCTTGGGCAGAAGCGGTTGTTCGGTCCCATTCCGGATGGGTAAAAATCATTTTGACGCCTCTGGCGCAGCCTTCCTTGCACAGCAGCAGCGATTCTCTGGTGCTGATATGACCCGTCGCCAGGCAGGCGTCATATTTTTTGACAACGTCCATAATGTCATAGACCACCGGCAGCAGCTTGTCGGCTTCGTTTAACACCGAGATGCCCGGACGCTTGAAAAAGTCTCCCGGCATATCGCCCGTAAGCAGGCAGTTTGCGGCGTCCCGGGTGGGCATCCATACGATAGAAGCTCCCATTTTTAAAGCGCTCTCAGCCGCATAAGGGTTTAATCCGCCCACCGGGTGATTGAGCACCACGCCGCCGTAGGCCTTCGTGTTGGGCAGGTTGGCCAGCCGGTTCACAAGCGCCGCTCTGGCGCCGGTGGGTTCGTAGTGGTTTTTAATCAGGACGCCTGCCATGTTGTATTGGGCGGCCTCCTGAAGCAATGCCATGTCGTCCAGCGCTCTTGGAACATGGGAGGGGATGGTATGGGTATGCAAATCGTATGCGCCGGCAAGAAGCGCTATTGCCTTTTGTCTGTTCATGTTTATCATATTCTCCTAGTGCTGCGGGCCGAACAGAAGCAATTTCCGTTCGGCCCGCAGCATCGCCTGTTTATTTATTGATATGTTCAAAAATCGTGTCCTTATTGCTGCTGATGGTCATGTCATACTTTTTATGGTTTACAATCAGGATGCCCAGCGAGGCAGTCGCGCCGATCATGATAATCGCGGCGAACATGCCGCCGAAGTTGGCGATAATCTTAACGCCGTTGACACCGATGGTGGCAATCATGATATAGCCGACCGATATGGCGATGAATCCCCACGCAAATTTGAGCCAGTTGGGCGCTTCGGGATCATCGGGATTGATACCGCTGGTAGAAATACCCGCCATGGCGATGGTATTGGAATTGCAGGCCGTAATCGTAGAAAGGAAAATCAAAACGACAAACAGAGGGATGATTACGCCGCCAAACGGCATTGCTGACAGCATATCGTAGGGCACATTTTCAACGCCGCGCGTGTAGGAATCGCAAAGGTCGGCGGCGCCCGACGTCTGAATCCAAAGCGCCGTTCCGCTTACCAGCACCATCCAGATGGCGCTGACAGAGGCGCAAACGCCGATATACATACCCAGAACATGCTTGACCTTACGCCCGTAGGCAATTCGTCCCATAAATGCGCCCGAGGTGGGAGCCCAGCTCATCCAGCTAAACCAGTAGAAGGTCGTCCACCACTGGGGCCACTGGCTGCCGACCGATTCGCCGGTTGTCAAAATTCTTTCAATAAAGGTACCCGCAAACCCGCCCATCGCTTCTGTGGAGATATTAAACAGGAAGGAGGCGTTTGAAAAGATAAGCAGAAACGCCAGAAAGATTGCAAAACCGTACACATTAATATTTGCAATATGCTTCATAGCCTTTTGAATGCCCGAAATTGAGGTTGCGACGGTGACAACGCCAACCGCAATGCCCACAAACAGCCAAAGACGGGGGTCGGAGGGCATTCCTGTCAGCTTGGAAATACCGCCGGAGATATTCATGAACGCCTGCGCGACCGAACCGGCCATGCCGGCGCCTATAGAAAACAGTGTGATAGCGTCAATCACCTGCATTACCTTGGGGCGGTAGGCGTATTTGCCCAGAAGCGGGGCCATTTCGCTGGCGATAGAAAAAGGCTTCTTGGCGTTATAGTACATGAAGGCGAACACGACAGCCGGCACCGTATACATGGCGTAGGGCACAATCGTCCAATGCAGAAACATCGTTTCCATAGAGAATTTCAACGCCTGAGGGGTCATAGACTCAACGCCGTACAGCTCGGTGGGCGGATACATAAGATGCGCGATCGGCTCGCCGGGGCCCCAGAACAAAACGCCCGCCGCCATTGTGGTAGTCAGTGCGATTGTAAACCACGAAAAATTCGAAAGCTCGGGCTTGGCGTCATCGCCGCCAATTTTCACATCTCCGAATTTAGAGAACATGGCCACAACTCCGACCACGGTAATGCACAAAGCCAGAATGCTGGCAGCCCATCCCAGATTTTTAATGATCCAATTGTTGATGGTATTGACCGTTTCTAAAAAGCCCTCTTCGCTGACCATGCTAAGCACAACGAAAATGCTCAAGAGGATAAAAGGCGGGAAAAAAGTCATAGAGCGGAGCTTTAATATTTTTTTAGCTGCTTTCCCGTTTGGCATATTCATTTCTCCTCATATTCTTTTAGTAGCGTTTCATAATCCTCGGGGAAACGGTCGGCCAGCACGGTGTTAAAAGCCCTTTCCTTTTCTACCCTCGAAATATCGATCGTTTCGTACAGAATCGTTTCTTCTTCGACGCCGCAAGCGGCAAGCACAGTCCCTATGGGGTCGCAAACCTGTGTTTTTCCCGCAAAAATTTCATCGCCCGAAAGCCCCGTGCGATTGACCGCGGCCA
>JAEWMM010000204.1 GCA_023457175.1 Bacillota bacterium
ACACGTGAGCAGGCGCTTGAGGATATCATTAGGACAGCAGCTACGCCGAACAAAGAAGTCAACAAGAAATACGGATTGGAGGAATAGCCGTGTACGAATATGTTATTTGTAATCAGGCCGACGAAGAAATCTTTCGTAAGCAGTGCGCCGCTCTTGAAAAGCGTCTACCAAGGATTCAAAAAACACAGTTTCTTCACGACGTGGACGACTCCAAGATGCAAGGTTATTCTCTGAACGGCAAAAGCATAGAAGTCTATAATGACTATAACATCGGAGAGGTGCGCATCAAGTCACAGATAGACTTGGATTTGTACTTCTAGGAACCGCCCGCGTAATTGCCGGCGGTTTTTTCATACCCCGAATTAAAATTTCCCCCTGAATATTTTAATAACTCCTGATAACGGGCCCGCTAATTAAAGCGGGCTTTTGTTATACCATTTTGCCTACCGTGCTGGCGTTTAAATGCATGGGCGCCGCGGCGCAGAGTGGCTGCGCGTTTATAAATTAAATCGACGGTGAGAAAGGAAATCGTATGGAAGAACTCAAGAAACTTTTTGGCGACAAGGCACTGACCTACGCGGAGCTCGAAGCCGCCCTTAAGGACAGCAAGGATGTCAAACTTGCGAATCTCGCCTCCGGCCAGTACGTCGACAAGGCGAAGTTTGCCGCTGCCGAAACGCAGGCCAACGACTTCAAGGCCCAGCTCGAGCAGCGCGACAAGGATCTCGCCGAGCTTAAAAAGCTGGACGCAGCGGCGATTCAGGGCGAGCTTGAGAAGCTCAAGGGCAAATATGCCGATGACACCAAGGCGCTGACCGAAAAGCTCAAGCAGCAGACCCTTGATAGCCGCGTGGAGCTGGCGTTGACTGGCGCTAAGGCTAAGAATCTCACGGCGGCCAAGGCGCTGCTCAAGATGGATGCTATCTCGATGGATGGCGACAAGGTCATTGGCTTGGACGATCAGATCAAAGCGATCGCCAAGGAAAACCCATTCTTGTTTGGCGAGCCCGAAAATAACCCGCCCCCACCCACACCCGGCAGCGGGGCACCCACCCAGCCCGCAGGCCTCTTAGGGGCCTTGCAGGCGCACTACGACAAATAAAGGAGAATTGAATTATGCCCGTAACACTTGCACAGGCAAAAGTCGGCATGGCCGACAAGGTAGACCAGGCGGTCATTGATGAGTTTCGCCGCAGCTCGCTGCTGCTCGATATGCTCACCTTTGACGACGCCGTTTCCCCCGGTACTGGCGGCAGCACGCTGACCTACGGCTACATCAAACTGGAGACCCCCGCAACGGCCGGTTTCCGCGAAATCAACACCGAGTATACCCCAAATGAGGCCAAGCGCAGAAAGGCGTCGGCAGATCTGAAAATCTTCGGCGGCTCGGCGCAGGTCGACCGCGTAATTCAGGCGACCAGCGGCGCGGTCAACGAGATGAACTTCCAGCTTCAGCAGAAGGTGCTCGGCGCGCGTAACCTGTTTCATTACACCGCTATTAACGGCGACGCGACCTCGGGCGAGGACTTCGACGGTCTGGATGTGATGCTGACCGGCAGCTCTACTGAGTACAACACCAGCACCGCGATCGATCTTTCTTCGACTTCGGCGCTTGACGCCAATTACAGCACCTTCCTCGATATGCTGGGCGAGTTCCTCTCGGGTCTCGATGGCAAGCCTTCGATGCTGATGGGCAACTCTAAGCTCATCACCCGCATCCAGAGCGTCGCCCGACGCGCGGGTTACCTCACTCATACCGAGGACGCGTTCGGCCGCAAGATCACTGGCTATGATGGTATCCCACTGTTGGACATGGGCCATTACTGGGATGGCACCAAGACCGTCAATGTTATTGGCAACGATGCAACCGCTGGCACGACCAGTCTGTACGCGGTGACGCTGGGACTGGACGCTTTCCACGGTGTATCCCCCGCGGGCGGCAAGATCATCAACACCTATCTGCCTGACCTGTCGCAGCCCGGTGCGGTCAAGAAGGTTGAGGTTGAAATGGTGGCGGCGGTCGTGCTTAAAAACACGCTCAAGGCCGGCACCTTCCGCAAGATCAAGGTGGTGTAGAGATGGCTAAGTATAAACTGACGTTTTCCGAAGATCGGCCATACACCGGCATTTACATGTCGGTCGCGTTTGCGGCTGGCGTGGGCGAAACCGACAGCGATTACCTTGCGGAGCGGTTCAGCGAGAAGGGGCTAATGGTGGAGGCTGAAAGCGCCCCCACCCAAAAACCTCTCAATAAAATGACCATCGACGAGCTCAAGGTGTATGCCGCCGATAAAGGCATAGCCTTGCCTAATGACGGCAAGAGGGCCGATCTATTGGCAGCCATTGAAGCGGCAGAGAATGGCGGTGCAAAGGATGTCGAAGAAGGCGACTGATGTCTTAAACGAGCTTGTGATGCGTGGTAAAGCGGTGGGCGATGCGCCTGCCGCTTTGTCGTATATCGCGCAAGCCGAGGAGAGCATCAAAGCATACTGCAATCTTCCAGCAGTCCCCGATGGGCTGTTTTACGCGTGGGTTGAGGTCGCCTCCTGCCTCATCTCATCCGGCGGGGGCGGAGGTGATAACGTGGCGTCCATATCCGAGGGCGATACAAGCATTACCTTCCGCTCGCCCGCCGAACAGAGCGATATACTGTCGGGGTTTAAACCATTGCTGAACAGATACAGGAGGATGGCATGAGAATTCCGAACTCAGCCGCGGGGCGCGCTGCCCTTGGAGCGCTCTACGACGATTATCTAACCAACACACGAGAGGTTGACGGCGGCAATGTCATGGAGACTGTGACGGTCTTACAGGGTGTGCCCTGCCACCTTTCTGTAAAGCGCAGTAGATTGGCACAGAGTGACACCACGGCGGCGGCGGTGATGGATTACACCGTTTATCTGCCTGTTGACGCGGATGTCCAGACCGGCGACGCGCTGACGGTGTGCCACAAGGGCCAAACCTTCAAGGGCGTCGCGGGGCTGCCGGTGCGCGGCAATCTGTCGCTGGCTGTGCCGATGACCGGCGTGGTGATCGCATGAGTTCGGGCGCCAGAAACGCCGCGGCGACCAATGCTCGGGCAATGGCAGAGTTTCGCAAGCAATTGGAGAGCTTGCTCGGCGACTTCGACGAAAGCGCCAAGCGCATCATATCCCGACAGGCACACGTGGGTATGGCTGAGACCGCGAAGAATACGCCGGTAGGAGTTTACAGCAGCACCGTTAGCTTTATTATCAAGCGTGGAAAGCACGCCGGTAGAGAGGTCAGTTTTACCACCGGATACACCAAGCAAGGCGGCACGCTTAAAAAGGCATGGGCGAAAACGCCTGTCCGAAAAGTCGGTACCGCTTGGGTGAGCGGTTATGCTAACCCGACGCCCTACGCAATTTATGTCAACGAAGGACACCGACAGGTCGTAAAAGGCGAGACGGTTGGCTGGGTCGAAGGCAAGCACATGCTGGAGATTGGCATGCGCGCTGCTGAAAAAGCCCTACCTTCCATTGCGACCGCCGAGATCGCCAGAATCAAAAGAAAGTCGGGGTTTTAAATGCAACCTAATGTCAAACTGGATAAATCCTTAAAAGCAAAGCTTGACGCGGGAACGCTCAACGCAGCCGACCATTTCATTCTGGCGCTGGCCGATCAATTGGCGCGGTTGTTCCCGGCGGCAACGGTCTACACCTCGGCGCAGCAACAGGGCGCGCAGCTTCCCGGCGTGTTTGTCCGTATCTACCACGCGACTGCGCAAAGTGGGCTGGGCGGCGCGCTGGCGCTCGAAATGCAAACCGAGGTTACGTACCTCTCGAA
>JAEWMM010000205.1 GCA_023457175.1 Bacillota bacterium
GGTTCAGGGCGATGGCGTTGACCAGCTTTTGGCCCTTGCGGGTAATATCGGCTAAAAATTCATCGGTCAGGCGGCTTAAAACGACATTGGCGCCCGCGCAGACGACGGGGTTCATACCAAAGGTCGAGCCGTGGTCGCCGGGCACAAGTGTTTCGGCGGTTTTCTCCCCGAACAGCACCGCGCCGATCGGCAGGCCGTTGCCCAGTCCCTTAGCCGAACTGACAATGTCGGGGCAGATGCCGAACGCCTGATAGCAGTAGAAATAGCCGGTGCGCCCGATGCCGGTCTGCACCTCGTCGACGAGCAGCAGGATATCCTTCTCGGCGCAGAGCGCCGCGACCTTCTTGACAAAATCGCGCTCAAGCGGGATGACGCCACCCTCACCCTGCACCATTTCCATCATAATGGCGGCGGTCCGGTCGCTGATCTTTGAGACAACGTCGTCGAAATTGTTGGCCTCGGCGTAGACAAACCCGGGCGTAAAGGGGTCAAAGTTGACGTGCATCGACGCCTGCCCGGTGGCCGCCACGGTGGTGATGGTGCGCCCGTGGAACGAGTTTAGCAGCGTGACGATCTCATACCGCTCCTTGCCGTATTTGACCTGCGCATATTTTCTCGCAGCCTTGATCATGCCCTCGTTGGCCTCAGCGCCCGAGTTGCCGAAGAAGACGCGCTTCATCCCGGATTTTTCGCACAGCTGCTTGGCGACCTGCACACCGGGTGCGGTATAGTAGAGGTTTGAGATATGCGCCAGACAGGCGGCCTGCTCCGACACGGCCTTGACCCACTCGGGGTCGGCAAAGCCGAGCGAATTGACGCCGATGCCGCTTGAAAAATCGATGTAGCTTTTACCGTCAAAATCCTCACAGGCAGCACCCTTGCCGCATTTTACCGCAAGGCTGGCGCGGCCGTAGGTGTGGGCGACATAGGCCTGATCCAGTTCTTTGATTTCAGAGAAGGTCATTTTGCGTCCTCCTTGTAAATCATGGTGCCGATGCCCTCGTCTGAGAGCATTTCGATCAGGATGGCGTGCACAATTCTGCCGTCGATAATGGCGGCCTTGGTGACGCCCTGTTCCAGCGTATCGACACAGCACTGAATTTTGGGGATCATACCGCCGGCGATGACGCCCTTTTCGACCAGTGCGGGTACCTCGCTGGGCACAACGGTGGGGATCAGCGTGTTTTCGTCGTTTTTATCCATCAACAAGCCGCGTATGTCGGTCATCAGAATGATGTTCTCAGCCTTTAGGGCGCTGGCCACGTAGCAGGCCATTGTGTCGGCGTTGATGTTATAGGTCACGCCGTTCTCGTCTGCGCCGATGCTGGTGATGACCGGAATGTACCCTGCGTCGAGCAGGTCGGTGATCGGTTTGGGGTCAACCTTGGTCATCTCGCCGACAAAGCCGTAGTCGACCTCATCCTCCATCTTCTTAACGGTCAGCATGCCGCCGTCCACGCCGCAAAGGCCCATAGCGCGGCCGCCCTGCGCGTTGATCTGCGCGACGAGGTCCTTGTTGAGCTTGCCGGCCAGCACCATTTGGGCGACGTCACGGGTTTCCTCGTCGGTATAGCGCAGGCCGTTGATGAATTTCGACTCCTTGCCGATCTTCTTGAGCAGGCTGGTAATCTCAGGGCCGCCGCCATGTACGAGCACAACCTTGATGCCAATGCAGGAGAGCAGCACGATGTCGCCCATAACGGCCTCTTTAAGCTCGTTGTTGGTCATGGCGTTGCCGCCGTATTTGACGACGACGGTTTTACCGTTATATTTCTGAATGTAGGGGAGCGCCTGACTTAAAATCTCGGCCTTTTGTGCGGTTGTGGTCTGGGTCATAATAAAATTCCTCCGTTCATTATCTCTCTTCAGCTTAAAAATTACAGCCCGGTTGCTTCGTCGAGCCCCAGTGCAATGTTCATGTTCTGAACCGCCGCGCCCGAAGCGCCCTTGCCCAGATTGTCAAGGCAGGCGGCCAACAGCACGCGCTCGTCGTTGCCGCAGACAAAAATTTGCAGGTCGTTGGTGTCCGCCAGCGAATTGGACGGCAGGAAACCGCCGGCCAAGACGCCCTCGCCCATAAACGGCATCACCTTGACAAAGCGCTGACCGTCGTAATATTCCGACAGCGTCTCATGAATCTGCTGCGCGGTCAGCTTTTTACTCAGCAGCTTGGTGTAAAGCGGGGCCGAAACGGTCATGCCCGCAAAAAAGTCGGCGACGGCAGGGTTGAAGATGGGGGTATCGGTCAGGCCTGAGAGCACCTGCATTTCCTTCTGGTGCTTATGGGACTGGGTCAGGCCGTACTGCCGCACCGCAGCGTATTCCGCCGCGCGATTGGGGTCGGCATACGCCGAAATCATCTTCTTGCCGCCGCCGGAATAACCTGAGATGGCGTGGCAGACGACGGGGTAATCGGCGGGCATAATTCCCAGCTTGACCATCGGGTGCATCAGGCTGATAAAGCCGGTGGCATAGCAGCCCGGGTTTGCGATGCGGTGCGAGGTGGCAATTTTCTCGCGCTGCGCTTTTGACAGCTCCGCAAAGCCGTATACCCACTCGGGATTGACGCGGTGCGCGGTGGAAGCGTCGATGACCTTGACATGGTCGCTTTCAACGAGCGATACGGCCTCAACGGCCGCGTCGTCGGGCAGGCAGAGAAAGGTGACGTCGGAGGAATTGATCAGCTTTTTGCGTTCAGAAACGTCCTTGCGCTTCTCCTCGTCGATCAGCAGGATTTCTAAATCGCTTCGCCCCTCAAGGCGGTCAAATATCTTTAGTCCTGTCGTGCCTTCTTTGCCGTCGATGAATACCTTGAATTTCATGAGCGAAGCCCCCTTTTTTAATACAACAGGCCGGTGCGCGCCGAGTCATTGTCTGTGCAGCGTTTAATCTTGCTCCCGGCCGGTTTAACGTTTCTGCTTTTCAATGGAATAATGGAATATTCGTATCAGTAGGGTTTATTGGCGTCGATAGCGGCGACGCGCGTTTTCAGCGCCGCAATTTGTGCCTTGACGGCGTTGGGCGCCGGGCCGCCGATGACGTTGCGCTGCTCGACACAGGTTTGCAGGTCGATGGCGTGATACACATCGGCTGAAAAGATTTTGCACAGTCCTTTATAGGCGTCAAGTGACAGCGTCTCCAACGTGCAGCCGCGCTCGATGCAAAGCTTTACCAAAAATCCGGTGATCTGGTACGCCTCGCGGAAGGGCAGCCCCTTCTTGGTCAGATAATCGGCGCAGTCGGTGGCGTTGATAAAGCCCCTGGCCGCCGCGGCGCGCATGTTCTCTTTCTTGACTGCCATTGTTTCAAGCATCGGGATAAAGGTGGTAAGGCAGAGGCGGGTTGTCTCAAGGCTGTCAAAAATCGCCTCTTTATCCTCCTGCATATCCTTGTTGTAGGCCAAGGGCAGGCCCTTGAGCATGGTTAAGAGCGTCAGCAGATCGCCGTTGACCCGCCCCGTTTTGCCGCGGATCAGCTCAGTGATATCGGGGTTCTTTTTCTGCGGCATAA
>JAEWMM010000206.1 GCA_023457175.1 Bacillota bacterium
TACGGCAACGACGACGACCGCGCCGACGACATTGCCGTGCAGGTCGTTACCTATTTTTCGAACGCGCTTAAAAAGCACCCCATCTACCGGGGCGGCATTCATACGCTCTCGGCGCTGACCATTACAAGCAACGTTATGTACGGTAAAAAGACCGGCAGCACGCCCGACGGCCGCAGGCTTGGAGAGCCGCTGGCCCCCGGCGCCAACCCCATGCATGGCCGGGATGAAAGCGGCGCGCTTGCGTCGCTGAATTCGGTGGCTAAAATTCCTTACCGGGACATTTGTCAGGACGGCGTTTCCAATACTTTTTCGATTGTGCCCGACGCGCTGGGCAAGGACGCCGGACAGCGCGTCGAAAACCTCACACATATTCTCGACGGCTACTTCGCGCAGGGCGCGCACCATCTCAACGTCAACGTCATGAACCGCGCGCTTTTGATTGAGGCGATGGCGCACCCCGAAAAATACCCCGCGCTGACCATCCGCGTCTCGGGTTATGCCGTCAATTTCAACCGTCTGACCCGTGAGCAGCAGCAGGAAGTGATTCTGAGAACCTTCCATCAGGCGGTCTAAGCGCGGCCGGCTGTCAGAATCAAACGTGGTTGTGGCGGTGGCAACCTGCTATCTTCTTTATAGTCAAACAGCTTGAAGATCGGTTTGTTTTGACGGTTTATTTTACGCCCTGCCGCGTTGTCGCCCCAGGTAAGCGTCAGCCGCCTGCGTCCTCCGCCTTGCGGGCCGTAAAATATTCCCGCCAGTTTTGCGCCTGTCTCCAAGCTGTTGACTATACCCCCCATACCAACAGCCCAAAGCCCCGGCCGACGCTTCTGCGTCAGCCGGGGCTTTGGGCTATCGGGGGTTATGTCATACCGGTCACAGCACCCTTAGCCCGCCGCCTGCTGCGGGGGCCCATTGGGGTTGAGCCGTATCTCAAGACAAACATCGCCTGCGGGGGTAGAAAGGCAGCAGTTGCTGTTCAGGGTATACTGCTCGCAGTCGTCCGCTTCTTTGAGTCTGGGGGGGCGGATGTCGCAGGCCAGATCATCGACAGCCAACATGGTAAGCACATTGCCGCTGATAATATTCGAAATCTCTGAAATGGCCGAGATGACAAAGTCGTCCATCTTATCCATCTCCATACCGCTCATAATGCTCACAATATTCAGAGAGGTCTCGCTCGGAAAACGGTAAACAACCTCGCCGACCAGATCGCCCACAATCTCAATCGAGATATCCAGCTCTTCCTCGCATGCAAAGGTATCGGCTGGAAGATCGCTGATATCCGAAAGATCGAGCATCAGCTCAAATACATTACAGGTCGCCTGTAGAAACGGAACATAACATTTAGACGGCATCATGGGGTACCTCCTTTGCGGCTGCATAGTCGGCAATTTGCTGATCCTCAGCCGCCACATGATTAATAAGCCAGGCCAGCAGCTTGCCGGCAAACTGCTGCATCAGCTGCTCGTCACAGCCGCTGCGCTCGTATGCGTTCGATACCTCCAGCACGTAGCTGACCATATCGTCATGTATCTTTTTGTGCGCCTGAAAACCGGGATAGCCGATGCGCTGCTGATAATCCTCCTCATCACGAAAATGCTCCACCACATAGTCCTTCATAAATTCCAGTGTTTCGTTGACCCGAAGAACTTTTTCTTCCCACGCAGCCGATGAACGCAGGGTTGTTACAAAGGCTTCGACGCGCTGGAATAACTCGCGGTGCTGTTCATCCACAACCGGAACGCCCAACGCATATTTATCTCTCCAAAGCACGACACCCATCCTTTCAGCATTTAATATACATTTATATTAGCAAAATTGTCTAGTAATGTAAATTGCTATTTGATAATAAATCCTAAATTTTTTTGATTACCGGCATATTTCGCGCTGCCTTACAGCATTCTTAAAACGCCTGCGCACAGCCTCGCTTGACTTTAGGGCATGCACAAATTACAATATATTTGTCAAAAAAACATTAAAGATGTCTAACATGCGACGGCCACGCAAGCGGCGCAAGCCTGCAACCCGCCGCGCTATAGCATGTCCGGCTATTCTTTTTGTCAATGCCTCTATCGGTTGGCTTTTATTATAAGTCGTAAAAAATCGGGATATTTTTGCAATGGTCTTACCGCCTTTTTGGTTGCAATTATTTGAATTTGGACGATTTTAGAAAGCAATGGCGGTTATGAGCACACCGCGGACGATCTGTGGACTAACGCATGCGCAATGCGCTGTCAAGGGTGCTTTAAAGCGCCGCCGTACCGGATTTATAAGAGGAGGATGATTAAATGTACGAGCTGGTTCAAGCCGGAGAGAAGACCTATTACATCAATTGCCCCGCCAAAATGGGGCTTTATCTGGTCGGGGACAGCGCCGCCTATCTCATCGACAGCGGCAATGATAAGGAGGCTGCCAAAAGGGCGCTGCGGCACATTGAGGACAACGGGTGGCGGCTGGCCGGTATTATCAATACCCATTCCAACGCCGACCACATCGGCGGCAACGCCTTTTTGCAGCAGAAAACCGGCTGCAAAATCTTCTGTACCGGAATGGAAAACGCCTTTATCAAATACCCGTTGCTTGAGCCGTCGTTTTTATACGGCGGCTACCCTTGCAAAATGCTGCGCAACAAATTCCTGATGGCCAGCCCCAGCACCCCGACCGACGACGCGGCGGATTTCTTGCCGGAAGGGTTGGCGCGTTTACAGCTGGGCGGACATTTTTTTGATATGATCGGTATTAAAACACCCGATGATGTTTATTTTTTGGCCGATTGCGTTTTCAGCGAGACAATTATCAATAAATATCATCTTTTTTTCATTTACGATGTTGCAGCCTTTTTACAAACGCTGGATCTGCTTGAGACGCTCTCCGGCAGGCTGTTTATTCCCGCGCACGCCGACGCCGTCGCAGATATCAGGCCGCTGGTTGCGCTTAATCGCCGCAAGGTGCACGAAATTTCAGGCCTGCTGCTGCAAATCTGCCAAATGCCCACCGGCTTTGAGGATATTTTAAAGGCTGTGTTTGACGCTTATGCCCTGACGATGGATTTTGACCAGTATGCTTTAGTCGGCAGCACCCTTCGCTCTTACCTTTCTTATCTGCATGATAAGCGCCTCTTAAAGGCTGTATTTTCAGACAATCGGCTGCTGTGGACCGGCACCGGCCTTGCGGATGTGAACGCACAGTAAAACGCTTTAAGCCAAGCAGGCCATTTGACTGGAAAATCAGCCGATATACTACGTCCCGCTCTGTCCTGTTCACAAAAGCAAAACGGCGAGAGAAATTCCGAAGCTGCTTTTCCCGTCCGGCAGGCAACGGCCTGCCGAAGATTAGCCATTTTGCGCTGGCCGATTTGGGTAGGTTTTATCGAAAGCGCAAGCGGATTAAGCATAATCAAAACCACCAGTTGAACTGGTGGTATGCACCAGCCCTAAAAGGGCATATTACCGGCACGCCTCTTAAAAGGCCCTGAAAATTCCCCCAAGCACATCATATGCACTGCGACTGCTAAAGCAGTGAACTTCGTAAGCCTTTTGTTTGCAATGAGCCAATCTATTGTTATTCGCTTCGCTCAATGCTTAAAGCTAAAGCATACGGGGGTCCTCCACCGGCAGAGCCGGTGGTTTCCAGTATAATAAAATAACGGCCGGGGCTTAAACAGCTGTTTAAGCCCCGGCCGTTCGCCAATTAAAAACCGTTGCACCCAAGCACAGCCGGTATGGCGACTGATCCCGATCAGTCGTCGGCCAGCACCTGCTCAATTTCCGCAATATACAGGATGTGATAATCCTTGTTCGGGTACCACTTTTCATCCGCCGACTTGTCGATAAAGCAGTCGGGCGTCATCGTCTGGTTATAAAGCTTTCTGCACAGCAGCACAAGCTTGGCTTCTCCAAAATAGGGCGTGTTCTGTTCATACGCCACCGTTAGCCCAACCTTGGAAATCTTATCCTCATCTCTGCCCGACACACTGCCGAGATAGCCCAGCGCCTGCTTATGGCCACCGTCAAAAAAGGAGAGCGAAAAGGTGTCCGCGCTGTCGACAAATTCTCTGGTATAGCGGCCGGGCCGGATGACTACAAATGCGACGTTTTTCCCCCACATGACGCCCAGACCGCCCCAGGCCGCCGTCATGGTGTTGACCTTGTCCCCCTTTTGGGCGGTTACCAGCATCCATTCCTTACCGATCAGGCTAAAGGGATTTTTCTGCAGCTCCTCCGGTTTCAGTGTTTTCATCTTGATAAACCTCCAGTCAGTATTAAGCTTGAACGCCTGCGCCGGGGCCAAGGCGAACGCCTTTTGTCCCCATGAGAGACACTCTGAAGCAATCTGTCTATAGTATAGTATATGGCCAAGCCAAAATACAACCCGTTTTTAGCGCCGCATTTTAAGCGTTGATTTTTTTGACGGCAAATCACATGGCCTTTGAACGCTTTAATTTCCGTCTCATATAATAGCATAGAAAGGAGATTAAGCGTATGGTGAATTATAATAACAACGCCGGTTTGACCGCGTCGCCGACAGCCTCCATCGGCCCTGACGTCACACCCTTTCCCGCCGCCAAAGGATTTTCGCCGCCCGTGCCCACCCAGAGCTTGCTGGCGGATATGTGTAAAAACGCCGGCGCCCAACCCAGCACCCGCCTTAGCGTCGTCAATCCAAAGCCTGCCGTCGAACCGGCCCGCCCTGTTTACAGCGCGGCCTTTTCTCTGGCCGCCCAAGCGCCCGGCGCGCTTTCCCCCGAATTTGATAAAGCCGGCCGTCAGCGTCTGACCGTTGCACAAAAAGAAAAGACACCGGCGCCCGCAGCGCCAATACCCTCCCGTTCCGATGCGCCGCCCCCTCAAAGGCCCAACGAAAGCGGCTGCACCCTGACGCCCTGCATATCCGGAAAGGATAATGCAGCAATATTCCCACAGGTCGAGGCCCTGTCCACCGTTGTAACCGGGCAGTCATTAAACTTTGGTGAGGCGCTGTTTTCCGAAAATATCGTCATCGGGCACGAGGCCGACACCGATGTTTTCCGCATCAGAGACGCCGGTATCTACGAGCTGTGCTACAGCCTGAATTACGAGGTGCCCGTTCCCTGTGTGCTGCTCTTCGGCTTTGAAGGCTTTCCGCAGTCCTATTTTAAGCAGCAGATCACACAGGCTCCGACCCGCGGCAAGCTTCGCGCGACGGTGCGGCTACTGCTGGACACCGGCACCGCCCTACGCCTTGTATTGGTAAACGACCCCGCTATTCCAACAATTGAAAGCGCGCTTGTCAGCAACGCCACGCTTGAAGTCAAGCAGCTCTACCGGTTAAATATCAGCAGCGAGGGCTACAGCACCGGTGACCCTGCAAAAAATTTCCGGTCTGAGAACAGCTTTTTGCCCTCGTCCAGAAATAGTCCTTGATCGCCGCGCGCCGCCGTATACCAAAGCTGACTAACACGCATCAGCACCGGGCCCCTGTCGCTTAAACAAGGCCTTGAGCAGAATGACGCAAAGAGATGCCGGACGTATCGGCGGCCCGCTGCGCTAAATAAGGCCGTCGGGCAAGCGGCTTGGCGGCGGTCGTCGGTGTCCTCGGCGGGCTTATGGCGTACCAAATGCGCCAGATCCAACACATACATCCATAGCGCTGCTGCCCAGCCAAAGACTCGCTGCAAAATATCCGGCGGGTCTTTTTGTCGGTGGAAAACCATCTTATCGTCGTGCTGCCTGCGGCATAAGCGCTTTTTCCTGATAACGGTTATGTGCATAAGCCATAAATCAGTCACCAATAGAATATCTATTTGACAAAAATATGTATATCTCCAAAATATATAATGATTTATTTCCTTTTTTAGTTTATAATGTCGACATGAGGTAAGCTTGGTATCGTACCCCGTTTCCGGAAATTTGGTATTTGTTCTCAGCACGTCATGCCTCGCGGCCGGCGGTTCATGACACGCAGCATCAATTTATAGTCAAACAACTTAAAAATCAGATTGTCTTTACGGTCTGTTTTGTGCTTTGCTGCGTTGTCGTCCTTGCCGGGCGTCAGCCCGCCTGCGTCCTGCGCCTTGACGTGCACAAAATATCCGCGCCAATCCTGCGCCTCTCTTCAAGTTGTTGTTTGACTATAACCAGCAGTCTCAAAGACAACATGAAAGACAACCGGGCAGGAAAGGAACATCATGCTATGAAAAATCTATCTGTCGGCAAGAAGCTTGTGCTTGGATTCGGTACCGTATTATTTTTATTGCTGCTTTCAGTTGCGCTGGCGCTACAGTGCATCGTCAGTCTCGGCGCGCAGGTAGAGCTATATGGAAACCATACGCTGCCGGACAATACAACGCTCTGGAGCATCCAGTACCGCATGGTATCTGCGCAGCGCTATATTGAACGCGCCTTTATCGAGACGCGCGCAAGCACCGTGGCCAGTTTGCTGGAGCAGGCCGAACGGGACGGACAAGCCGCAGTCGAAGCGTTGGCCGCTTATAAAGCCAACCAGCAAGACGACGGCCGTACCGAGAAGATAGAACAGGCGGAGGAGCTGATTAAGCAGGCAGGCTCGGTGCGGCAGCAGCTTGCAAAGCTGCTGGAAAATCCGTCGGTATCAAACCAGGTTAAGGGTTACACGGTGTTTCTCAACTCCTACGTCCCGCCCTTTGATTTTGCGGCCTCTATTCTGTCCGAGCTTGCCGCCGACGCCGAGGCGCATGCCGCCGAGCAGCGCGACTACGCGGCCGGGCTTGTCACACAGGCATGGCTACTCCTTATTGCCTGCGGCGTTGTGTCGCTGGTGCTTTCGATAACGGTCAGCACCGCTATCCGCAAGTCCATCTTAACGCCGGTCAACGAAATTGTCGCAGCCTTTGAGGCAATTTCAAAGGGTAATATGCAAACGCAGATCAACTACGAAAGCCGCGACGAGATGGGCCGCATGGCTAAGCTTATCAGAGAGTCCAACGCCATACAGATAGCCATTATCACCGATGTCATCGACAAATTCACCAGAATGTCGCAGGGCGATCTGCAAATTGAGGTGACGGCGGATTATCCCGGAGACTTTGCCGCACTCAAGCGGACCATCTGCGGCACCGTCGATACGCTGAATCATACGATGCAAACCATCAGCAACGCTGCCGAACAGGTTGGTTCCGGCTCCGAGCAGGTCTCAAGCGGCGCGCAGGCGCTTGCCGCCGGTTCCGCCGAGCAGGCCTCTGCTGTAGAAGAGCTTTCGACCTCGGTATCAACCATTGCCCGGCAGGCCGAAGACAACGCCGCCAACGTAGAGGTTGCAACCAGATATGTTGCCGAGGCCGGGGCAGGCGTTAACACCGGCAACCAGCACATGACGCATCTGACCAAGGCAATGGAAAATATCAGCGACGCTTCCTCGCAAATTGCCAATATCACCAAGGTCATCGAGGATATCGCGTTCCAAACCAATATTCTTGCACTTAACGCCGCTATTGAGGCGGCCCGCGCCGGAGAGGCGGGCAAGGGTTTTGCCGTGGTGGCCGACGAGGTTCGCAGCCTTGCCGCAAAATCGGCTGAGGCGGCCAAGCATACCACCGAGCTGGTAGGCCACTCCAGCACAACTGTGGCGCAAGGCTCTGAGATAACGCTTAAAACCGCGCAAATTTTGCAAGAGGTTGAGCAAAAGGCCAAGAGCGCCAACGAAAGCATCTCAAAAATTAAGCTAGCTTCCGCCGAGCAGGCTCTGGCGATTGAAGAGGTACGGCAAGGGCTTTCTCAGGTATCCGCCGTGGTTCAGACCAATGCGGCTACCGCCGAAGAAAACTCCGCCACAAGCGAGGAAATGTCCGCACAGGCCGTGGCGTTGCGGGAAGAGGTTGCAAGGTTTAAGCTGAAGGCTGCCCCCGAATCTGCCTTTACTGCACAGAAACAGCCGCAGGCTTATAGCCAGTCTTCAATAAACGACGCGGAAAGCTTTTCTGAAAAATATTGATCCCGGTTTAGGTCAAACAAACTATTACCGGCATTTATAAATGCACGCGTTTAAGACCACCGGGCCCCCGT
>JAEWMM010000207.1 GCA_023457175.1 Bacillota bacterium
GCACTTGCATATTATAGTGGTTAAATCGAAATTTGTCAATACTATTTCTGATATTATTACACATCAGATCAAAAGGATGTATAAAATTATTACAGTAATAAAGACGCAAATAAATCGCGACCAGCAACTACGGTTTGATACAGTGTATCGAGCGTATCATATTCCTTTGCCCTGAGAGCGCTGACAATATTGCTGGCGGCGCGGTATAGCGGCAATAATCCAAGATTGCCTGCCACGCCCTTCAACGCATGCGCGTATTCAAAGGCTTGGGAATGATCCTGAACCATGATCGCTTTTCCCAGCGCCTTAAAATTTTCATCCAGCATAAATTCTTCAAAGCAATCGACATAAAGCGCCTCATCTCGCAGAAAGCGCTCCATAACACCATCTATGTCCGCACCCTGTGCCTTAAGCGCGTCCATCAGGTTCGCACGGTTCAAACCGATCACCCTTTCATATATAATGCTAAATATTAAGAAGCTGAAATAATGGAGGGCAGTGGTAACGAGATCATTTTGCCTTTTTCGTCATCAACTGCGCCGGAGAAATCATCGGGACATGATGCTCATCAAACAATGCGCAGGCGGCGCCGGGCAGGTTGGTGCGGATAACAACGACCCCGTCCCCCTCAAGCTGGCGCATAAAGGAGTAAAGGTATTCCACGCAGATATTATTGTCGCGCAGCAGCTCCAGAAGCTCGGCCAGCGCGCCGGGGTGATCAAAAAGAGGAATGGCAAACACATCGGTGACGGTGACGGCATAGCGCGCCTTGCGCAGCAGCTCTAAAGCGGCGTCGGCGTCGCTGACCACCGCACGCAGGGTTCCCGTTTCGCCGGTGTCCACAAGCGTAGATGCGATCAGATCAATATTGTTTGCCGCCATCAGCGTCGCCCAGTCGGCCAGCGCGCCTTTTTTATTCTCAATGATCACGCTCAACTGCTTAATAAACATGGTTCTTCCTCCCTGTCGATGGCGATTTCAGCTATTTTCTAACGGCTGAAAGGTGTAGGTATGCGCCTGTTCCTCACCCCGCAGCACTCGCAGCGCCCCGTGCGCCAAAGCTTCCATTTCGTTTTCTCCGGCAAGAATTTTTACAGGGGCAATCCATTTAACCCGCTCGGTTATCTGTGCCGTGAATAACCGCGAATACGCAATACCGCCTGTTAAAATAATGGCATCCACCCGGCCGTTCACGACTGTGCTCAGCCTTGCAATATCCTTTGAGACGTTGAGCGCCATCGCGTCATAAACCAGCTTAGCGTATTGGTCCCCTTCCAGAATACGGTGCTCCACCTCGCGCAGATCGGTCGTTACAAGATGATCCATCATGCCGCCCAGCCGCTGCACTCTGCGCATCATCTCAACATAGGTGACGCCGCCCTGCATACATTCTCCGATCAACTTTTGAATCGGCAGGCCGCCGGCGCGCTCGGGTGAAAAAGCCCCCTCGTCGTCCGAAATCATGTCAATGATTCGCCCCTGACTGTGCAGAGACGCCGTAATGCCCCCGCCCAGATGGGTCACCACAAGATTAAGCTGATGATAATCCAAGCCGTTTTCGCGGGCATAACGCAGCGCGGCGGCACGCATATTCAGGTTATGCCCCTTGCCGAAGCGCTTAATGCTTTTGCGCCCGGTAATGCGCACCACATCGATCATCTCGTCAACGGTGACAGGATCATAAATATACGCGGGAATTCCAAGCTGCTCCGCCACACGAAAGGCCAGCGGCGCGCCAAGGTTCGCCGCATGCTCAAGCACCGGCGCTTCCTCAAGCTGAAGAAGCATATCGCGGTTGATTCTATAAGCACCGGATTTCACCGGCGGCAGCAGCCCGCCCCGCCCCACGACCGCGGACAAATTGGCCATCGGAATGTCGTGGCTCGTGATGGTATCCACAATCTTTTCATAGCGCATCAGCAGCTGGTCAAACAGGCGGTGGTAATTTAAAAGATCCTCAGTTGAATGCAAAATGCTGCGCGACCACACTTCGCGCTCATCCTCATAGACGGCAATCTTGGTCGAAGTGGAGCCCGGATTGATGGCCAGAATCTTGTAGCGCATTTAAAGTATTCCCCCCTTTTAGTCTATTCGGGTGAAGCAATGGCGGCAAGCGCCATGGAATACAGCTTTTCGGTGGCCGAGGAACCGCGCGAATTAAGTACCACCGGCGCCTTAGCCCCAACGATCAACCCCGCCATATCGGCGCCCGCTGTGAGAATCCAGCTCTTGGCCAGAATATTGCCGCAGGCCATTGTCGGCGTGACCAGAATATCAAAATCGCCGCAGTGCGGACAGTCGTAGTGCTTGATCCGCGCAATTTCACGGCTCATGACCAGATCGTAAGAAATAGGGCCGACTACGGTACAGTTTGGGATCTCCCCCGCGCGGTTCATCTCAACCAGCACCTGCGCGTCGGTGGTCTCGACCATTTTAGGATCAACCGTCTCAACGGCGCACAGCACCGCAACGCTTGGCTTTTTATAGCCGATGGCACAGAGCAGCGACACCGCGTTGTTAATAATATCACGTTTTTCGGCCAGCGTCGGATTAATCAGCATGCCGCCGTCGGTGATGACCATTAACTTTTTGGCGTCCGGAATCTCGAAAAACCCGACATGGGACATTGTTCTGCCGGTGTTGAGCTGGTTTTCTTTTTTAACCAGCGGCTTTAGAACGTCGCGGGTCTCGACCATGCCCTTCATGATAAAATCGGCGCTGCCCGCTTTAACCTGCGCCACCGCTGTTTCGCCGCATTGAACCGGTGACTGCGCGTCGACGATCGAAAATTTGTCAGCGTCCGCACCGTGCGCGACGAGCAGCGCACTAATTTTAGCTTTATCACCAATCAGCACCGGCTCGGCGATACCGAGGTTTTTGGCCTCCATTACCGCCTCAATCACATGTGCATCGGCAGCGCCCGCAACCGCGACCCGCCGGGTACGCGCGGCAGCCTTGGCTATTCTAAGCACTGTGTCAAAATTCTCCAAAACCATATCGAACACCCCGTTTGATATTTGCTGTTAATCAAAAATTATCGTTAAATTGCGGTCATCCTGCACAAATGC
>JAEWMM010000208.1 GCA_023457175.1 Bacillota bacterium
ATGGCAGGCGGATCCGCAAAATGCGCCCGGCAGGCTGGTTTCCAGCCCATGGCCTGATCACATTGAAATTAAGTCTATAGATAAGCATTCAAGTGAGCGCTATAAAATTGAGGGTTACATCGTCGAACTGACCAGCGCCCAAACGGTAAACAACGGTACTGCGGCAAAACGCGCTGTTACCCTGAATGTCAAATATGGCGATGGCCGGTGGCTGATTGATGATGTGACGCTCGGAGATTATATAACCGATGCAGCAATCACATATAAAAATGAGCAATACGGCTTTTATTTTACGCTTCCAAAAAGCTGGCAGGGCTATACGCTGATTACAGGAGCCTGGAATGGTACGGATCTTGCGTCGGGCAAGCAAACGGAATCAGGCCCTATGATTTCCATTCGCCACCCGGCATGGATCCCCAAAAGCCCCAGACAGGATATACCGATTATGATATTCACATTGCCACAATGGCAGGCTATACAAAATGACAAACTAGGCGTTGGCGCCGCTCCAACGCCGCCCAGCGAGCTTGGACGGAATGCCGCTTATGTTTTTGCGCTTCCCGCCCGTTATAACTTCGCTTTTTCAGAGGGATATGAAGAAGTTGAAGATATTATTGAGGGACAACCGCTTAAATCTACAGAAATAACCGGTCAATAACCCGCATAGCCGGATCCGCTTGAAATATAGAGATTGGTCACACGCCAAATAGCCGGAAACAGGCTGCTGCGTTAGGTCATATTCTTACCGCATATCACGTGTTCTTCTGAGCCTGAGTTGAGAGTGCTGTTATTGCCGGTAGAAAACCAAAAGGCATGGATAGGTAAGATTTCCAAATCCGCGCTTTGTCAGGCATAAAAAGCGTACCCTTCCTTTGGCGGAAAGGTACGCTTATCTTGCGAGGGCGGTGATTTGCAGCTGCTTGCTTGAACACCTATCCGGAGAAAAACTAATCAATTCTATGTAGGCAGCGTATCCCGAACAAAAAAAGAATAATTATCGCCGCCTCTTTTCTTTGTTGCATACATTGCCTGATCGGCGCAGAGCAACAGGCTGTCTGTATCCCCGGCGTCTGCCGGAAATAAGCTTATTCCAATGCTGATGCTGACCCGCAACGGAACCTCGTTATAGATAACCGGCTCTGCCGCCGCTGCATGTATTCTCTCCGCCAGCTGCCGCACGCCGTCAACTCCCTTTACGCCTGTTTGCAGTACAACAAACTCGTCTCCGCCCAGTCTGCCGACCTGATCGGTCGTTCTGAGCGCCTTTTGCACCGTTGCGGCGACGTGGCGCAGCACAATATCTCCCGCTTCATGCCCATAGTGATCGTTGATGTATTTGAATTTGTCAATATCAAACAGCATAACGGCAAACTGGGCTTTGTTGCGTATAGAACGTCCAATCTCCTGCTTCAGCTGCATCATCAGGCTGGCGCGATTTTGTATCCCTGTAAGGGCGTCATACCGGGCGAGCCAGGCTATTTTTGCTTCCTGCTCCTTGCGCTGTGTGATATCCCTGATGATATGAATGCGCAGCGATCCCCGCTCGGTATGGGCCACCCTGGAGCTTACCTCGACAGGAAAGGTGGAACCGTCGCTTCGCACATGGAGGCTCTCAAACAGAATGCCCTCCGTCTCAGCCTGCCGCATCTGCACTTCATAATCCGCAAGCGTCGAAATATGACGCAGCTCCTGAATTTTCTTGGATAAAAGCTGCTCTTTTGCATATCCATATGCTTCGCAAGCCCGCTGATTAGAATCGACAACCTGCCCGTCGAGATTCATATATAAGATAATGTCTTGCGCGCCCTCAAAAAGAACTTTATGGATTTCCAGAGCCTCCGCCGCCCTTTTTTGTATGGTAATTTCCAAGAACATAATCACAGCAATTTCATTGGAAGGGCGCAAGGTACTGACCTGAAAGCACCTGTCATTCATCTTAAAACAGCACTCGGACGAACCGGTGTTTTCGGCCTTGCACAGGTTGCCGAAGATATCCAACCAGCTTTCGGACAGATGACTTAATACCTGCTTGAGTGTTTTACCGATTACCTCCGGGCGCTGCACGCCGGTAATATTTTCAAATTGACTGTTCACCTCAAGAAATCGATAGTCGCAAGGCTCCTGATTTTCGTCTCTGAGAACCGCAAACATCGCATAGCCTTCGAGCATCGGGTCATACACGGTTTTACAACAGAAAGGCATATTTGTTTTTTTCGGCATTTGGCCTCACCCTTTCCAAAAGTCATGCATCATCACTGTGTTCGAATATTTATGTGCCGCCAGCGGCATTTTCTATAAGCCCGCGCCCTTTAAAAAAGGGTTTATAAAAATTATTATAGTGGATATTCTGATAACTGCAATAGGAATAAAGATAAAACTTGTTCTTGTTTTGCACTTAATGGCCGTGTGCTATTGTCACAGGCTAAAATCCTAACCGAGAGGCGCTTTGTGCATTAAATAAATTGAAAGACGCGTGTTAAAATCTATAAAATTTATGTAACCAAAATAGAGAACAGGTTACGGGGGACCTCAATCGGCGGAACCGGTGGTTTCCATATTAATAAAAGGGCCTAGAATTCGTTTTAGAATCCTAGGCCGGGAGAAGCACAAATGGCGCGCTGCAATAAATCTTTTTATGTATTCTTCGTCTTTAGCCCTGCTGGAAGCTTAGAGGCCTATGTCTCAGCGGTCGGGCGAAAACCGTCGACCACTTTCAGCTTCGGGGCTGACCGGCGATTTTCAGAGTCGAAGGCGGAGAAAACCGACGTCAAGAGGGGCAAATCCCCCTATGAAAAAATCTCGTTTAAGCGAATGCTTAAACGAGATTTTGGTCGGAGTGGGGAGACTCGAACTCCCGGCCTCTTGGTCCCGAACCAAGCGCGCTACCAAACTGCGCTACACCCCGGTGCAATTCATTATGCATACTGCCAAAACAGCCTAATAAATATACCATAGCCGCAATGCAAAAGTCAATAGGCTATCTGACGGGCAGGCGCACAATTTTTAAGCGGTACTGTTGAAATAATGACGGGTTCGCGATAGAGCGCACGATCATCTGTGCCGTTATAAATTCCGGTGCGCGCGGCGACGGCAGAAAAATGTACAGGCGCGGGTAAAGCCGGTGCATAACATGTCGGCACAGCGGCATAGAATGTATCGGACAACAAAGGCGAGATACATTTTATACAAACAAATCGACCTTATATAGCGAAATACTACAATATTATCGCTTTGAACAACGGATCAATTGACATAAATTTTAAAGTATGTTAATATTCTAGTCAATAACAGCGGTTTTGTTTTTTGTGGGACAATTACCTTGTCCTGCAACGAAAGCGGGATCCCGTTGGCAGTGTTTGCCATGGGATCTTTTTTGTTTGCAAAAATTTGGAATGGGGTGAATAGATTTTAAACAGAAGTATGCGTAAAGGAAAAAGAAACCGTAACTGACGAAATCACTTAGGAGGGAAAACGAATGATTACCAATGGCTTTACTTACATCGCATTCCTTGTTTTTCTGGCGGCCTCGCTGGTAATGCTCGAAAAGACAACGCAATCCAAGGTGTTTAAATACGCGCCGCCTGTTGTGCTGCTCTATCTGCTGGCGATGGTATGTTGTACCGCCGGCCTGTGGGATATGGCCGCCACCAAGGCAACCTATGGCGTGCTTAAAAACAACCTGCTGTATGCCATGGTTTTTGTTATGCTGCTGCGTTGCGACATTCGCAAAATTCTCAAGCTGGGCCCCCGTATGCTCGGTGGATTTTTTGCGGCCAGCCTTTCTATAGGCATCGGCTTTATCGTCACCTATGCCACGCTGCACACCCAGCTGGGCGCTGAGGCGTGGAAGGCGCTCGCGGCGCTTTGCGGCAGCTGGTTTGGCGGTTCGGGCAACATGATCGCCATTCAGGCCGCGCTGGATATTGGCGAGGCAGACATGGCCTACGCGCTGGTGGTCGACTCAATTGACTATTCCATTTGGGTCATGTTCCTGCTGTGGATCATTAACTTTGCGCCCCAGTTCAACAAATGGACCAAGGCCGACACCAGCGCGCTTGACGAGGTCAGCCGTCGTCTGGAAGCAGATGTGGCGGTCAGAAATGATAAAATTACCTTCCCGGGGCTTATCTTCCTCATCGGCGGCGGTCTGTTGGTTTCAGCCGTTTCGCAGAACGCGGGTGCTGCGATTCAGGCGGCGGCCCCCTTCCTTGACAAGGCGACCTGGACCGTGCTGGTCGTTACGCTGCTCGGCCTGATTTTCGCGGTTACGCCGGTGGCAAAGATTGCGGGCTCGGCAGAGGTTGCCAACCTCCTGCTCTACATCGTTATCGCGCTGCTTGCTTCTCGCGCCAGCTTTGCTGAAATGAACGACGCGCCGCTGTGGATTGCCGCCGGATTCATGATTCTTGCCATCCACGGTATCATCCTGCTTGCGCTGGCCAAGATATTTAAGCTGGATATGTTCACCTGCGGCGTGGCCAGTCTGGCCAATATTGGCGGTACAGCCTCGGCCCCGATACTTGCGGGCGCTTATTCGGGCGCGTTGGTTCCGGTTGGCGTGCTGATGGCGCTGATGGGTTATGTTATCGGCACCGGCGGCGGCCTGATTGTGGGCAAGATTATGTCCATGTTTGCGTAAACAGGCCATCTATTGAAGGAAGGTAACAAGATGTCTTTTATTGATCTGCACTGCGACACGATATCGGTACTGCTTGAACAGAACAAAACATTGGCCGAAAATGACCTGAGCGTCAGCATTCCGACCCTCAGGCAGGCGGACGTATTCTGCCAATTCTTTGCCATGTATGTTCGGCTGCAGGAGTTTGCGACTCCCCGGCACGCCTTTGAGCGGGTGGAGGAGATGTATGCGGTGTTCCTGCGCGAAATGAAGGCCAACAGCGACGCCATCTGCTTTGCACGCTGCGCAAAGGAGCTCGAGGCCAACCGGCATCATGGGAAAATCTCTGCTTTTCTCACGGTGGAAG
>JAEWMM010000209.1 GCA_023457175.1 Bacillota bacterium
CAACGGGCGCTTCAACACGTACCCGGACGGTCAGCAGCATTTTCACCGTATCCTCGCGAATGGCCTGCACCATGGCGTCGTACATGTCCGAGCCTTCGACGCGATATTCCACAACCGGGTCGCGCTGGCCGTAGCTGCGCAGATAGATACCGCGGCGCAGCTCATCCATAGCGTCGATATGATCCATCCAGTGCAGGTCGACGTTTTTGAGAAGAATCATGCGCTCAAGATCGCGGGTGAGGTTTTCTCCCCACTCTTTTTCACGGGCCTCATAGCGGTCGCGGGCTTTTTGCTGCAGCTGCTCACAGATGGCGTCGCGCCCAAGGCGGTCGAGGTCGCCGAGCGTGTAGTTGAGATCGCCCTTGTCGGTGATCCAGCCCAAAAGATAATCGCGCAGTCCGGTCAGGTTCCAGCTTTCGGCCTCGGCCTGTGCGGGCAGGTAAGCATCCACCGCATCGGTGACGACGCCGTCAAACATGCGCAGCACCGTCTCGCGAATGTCGTCGCCGTCGATAACCGCGCGGCGCTGGGAGTAGATCATCTCGCGCTGGCGGTTCATGACGTCGTCGAATTGCAGCACGTTTTTACGGGTTGAGAAATTGCGTCCCTCAACCTTGGCTTGCGCCGACTGAATGGTCGAGGACAGAAGCTTTGCCTCAATCGGTGTTTCCTCGTCCACCTTTAAGGTATCCATCAGGTTCTGGATGCGGTCACCGCCGAACAGGCGCATGAGGTCATCCTCCAGCGAGAGGAAGAAACGGGACTCGCCGGGGTCGCCCTGACGACCCGAACGGCCGCGCAGCTGGTTGTCGATGCGGCGGGACTCGTGCCGCTCGGTGCCGATGATGAACAGGCCGCCCGCCGCCTTGACCTTTTCGGCCTCGGGGGCGATCTGCTGCCGGAACCTCTCATACAGCGCGGCGTACTGTTTTCTCGCTTCAAGCACCTCGGTATCGCCGGTGTCTGCGTGGCCGGTCGACTGCTCAATCAGCTCCTCCGCGACGCCCTGACGGCGCATTTCGTTCTTGGCCAAAAACTCCGCGTTGCCGCCGAGCATAATATCGGTGCCACGGCCCGCCATGTTGGTCGCGATGGTGACCGCGCCAAACTGGCCGGCCTGCGCCACAATAGCGGCCTCGCGCTCGTGGTATTTGGCGTTTAAGACTTCATGCCGGATGCCGCGCCGTTTGAGCATCGACGAAAGCAGCTCCGACTTATCGATCGTGATGGTGCCCACGAGCACCGGTTGTCCCTTTTCGTGGCATTCGGCCACCTGCTCGATGACGGCGTTGTATTTGCCCTGCTCACTGCGGTAGATGGCGTCGTCATAATCCTGCCGGACCACCGGGCGGTTGGTGGGAATGACGATGACGTCGAGGTTATAAATCTCACGAAATTCGTTTTCCTCAGTCAGCGCCGTACCGGTCATGCCCGAGAGCTTTTTGTACATTCTAAAATAGTTCTGGAACGTGATGGTCGCGAGCGTTTTGCTCTCGCGCTCGACCTTAACGCCCTCCTTGGCCTCTATGGCTTGGTGCAGTCCTTCGTTGTAGCGGCGGCCAATCATCAGGCGGCCGGTAAACTCGTCGACGATGATGACCTCGTCGTCCTTGACAACATAGTCGACGTCGCGCTGCATAATGCCGTTGGCCTTAATTGCCTGATTGACGTGGTGCGACAGCGTGATATTCTCAGCGTCGGTGAGGTTTTCAATGCCGAAATAGCGCTCGGCCTTTTTAACGCCCGTCTGGGTCAGCGTAGCGGTGCGGGCCTTTTCATCGACGATGTAATCACCCTCCAAGATCTCCTGCTCCTGCTTGTCGTCGAGCTCGGTGACCTTGGTACGGGTCAGTGTTTTTGCAAATTTATCGGCGCGCTCGTAAAGATCGCTTGACTTATCGCCTTGCCCGGAAATGATCAGCGGGGTTCTCGCCTCGTCAATCAGAATCGAGTCGACCTCGTCGACGATGGCAAAAGCATGCCCGCGCTGCACCATCTGCTCTTTATAGACGACCATGTTGTCGCGCAGATAATCAAAGCCCAGCTCGTTGTTGGTGGCGTAGGTGATGTCGCAGGCATAGGCCCGGCGCTTCTCGTCGTTTTCCATGCCGGGTACGGCCAGACCGACCGAGAGCCCCATAAAGCGGTGCACCTTGCCCATCCACTCGCTGTCGCGGCGGGCGAGATAGTCGTTGACCGTGACGATGTGAACGCCCTGACCCGAAAGGGCATTGAGATAGGACGGCAGCGTGGCGACCAGCGTTTTGCCTTCGCCGGTCTTCATCTCGGCAATACGGCCCTGATGCAGCACAATGCCGCCGATAATCTGCACGGGGAAGTGCTTCATACCCAGCACGCGCCAGGCTGCCTCGCGGCAGGCGGCAAAGGCGTCGGGCAAAATGTTGTCGAGTGTTTCTCCCGCCTGCAAACGCGCCTTTAGGGCGGGGGTGACGGCCTTGAGCTCGGCGTCGGTCAACGCGGCGTATTTTTCTTCGAGCGCGATAACGCTGTCGGCAATAGGCCGGATACGTTTTAGCTCCTTATCGGAGTAGTTCCCGAATATTTTGTCAAAAATGCCCATTGGCGATACCTCTTTTTTATCCTTAATTTTAAATCAGTTCGTAATCATTTCATTTTGCCCGCGTTTGGCGCCGGAATAAGCACAGCGGACCGGTAAAGGCAAAATTCAATTTATTACCAGTGCGTTTTGATACCATTTAGTATTGTAGCCTGAAAAGGACCGGATGTCAAAGAGAAAGCTGTAAACGTTTAACGAATTCTCCATGAAAAAATCAATATTTGTATCCATAACGCAGACAAAAGCGCGCGAAAGCTGCGGGCAACAGAAAGAATCGGCAACGAGAGCCGCGGAAACAACCTTTTCCGCGGCTCCTGCTTTATGTATAGGCTTATTTGGCGCAGATCGCATATGCGTCCGGGGCATCCTTTAAAAAACGTCACATATTCAAATATCTTCTGCTGACAAAGCCGCTTTTATTGTTATAAACGACGCTGGCCCACTCGGGCAGCAGGCCGTAGACCGTCACTCTGGCGCCGCGCGGAATGCTGCCGATAACCTCCGCAGAGGTGTTTGGGCGGGCGCGCAGGTTCAGGTTGGTGCCCGAAGTGGCCACCGTCGCCTGCTGCGGCTGGACGGGCGTGACAAACGGCTGCCCGAAATACTCTGAGAGCACCTGCCCGATGGTTCTGGCAATGGTATCGGTGTTATCGATGACCCAGTTGGCGTCCTGCTCGTTGTCATGGTAGCCAATTTCGAGGAATAACGAGGGCGCCTTGACCTTATCCACCTCGCCGAGCCTTGTTGTGGGCAGCGCCCGCACCCGGTCCGGCAGCGGATAGATCTCTTTAAAGCGGCGCACGGCGATATCGGCGGCGCGCTGCCCCGAATAGCTGCCGGGATAGTAGTAGATATCCACCCCGCGCATGCTGCCGTATACCGGCGCGGCGTTTGAGTGCAGCGCCAGATGCAGCGCGTAGTCCCCGGCATTGGACTCGCGTATGTTCTGCACGGCAGTCTGATTGGGATTGTTGCGTTTAAAGCTGATGGCATTGGCGCGCAAGTACGGCTCAAGTGCGTCAGCCAGTTGGTTCATATGGTATTCTTCCGAGCCGCCGGTGACATAAAAGTTGCCCTCCTGCGTTGAGGGGCTCAAATAAATCGTTGGCATAGCAAACCTCCCGCATGCTTTTTTACCTCTATTCCAGTAGTATGATATGATAAAGCACACAAAAAAGTGCAAAAAACAGGCTGTATTGCACGACTTTAACTGCAATACAGCCTGAACTTATAAAATGCTCTGAATAAATTCGCGGATGCGCGGGTCCTTAGGATGGTCGAAAATCTCTTTGGTGGGCCCCATTTCGACGATGTTACAGTCGCACATGAACATGACCTTGTCGGCAGCCTCGCGCGCAAAGCCCATCTCATGGGTGACGACAATCATCGTCATGCGCTTTTTCACAAGCTTTTTCATAACGGCGAGTACCTCGGCGGTCAGCTGGGGGTCCAGCGACGAGGTCGGCTCGTCGAACAGCAGCAGGTCGGGGTTCATCATCAATGCGCGTGCAATCGCCACACGCTGCTTTTGCCCGCCCGAAAGCGCCGACGGGTGGACGTCGGCCTTATCCAATAGCCCGACGTCGCCCAACAGCGCGCGCGCACGGTCGGTTGCCTCGGCTTTGCCCTCTTTGCGCACCATCGTCGGTGCGGCGACCAGATTATCGAGCACCGTCATGTGCGGAAAGAGATTAAAGCTTTGGAATACCATACCCATTTTGGCGCAGGCTCTGCGCATTTGTGCATCGGCGGCATAGACGCCGTTTTGCATGAGCGGATCGCCCTCGATGACGATGTCGCCGCCGTCGGCGCGCTCTAAGCCGATTAAGCAGCGCAGCATGGTGCTTTTGCCCGAGCCGGAAGGGCCGATGACCGCGATGGCTTCCCCCTTTTCGACCGAGAAGGAGACGCCGTCGAGCACCCGGACGTCGCCAAAGCTTTTTTTGAGGCCGCGCACTTCAATAATACTCATAATAATACGTGCCCCCTTAAAAGCTGTATTTGCGTTCGAGATAATCGAACAGCCGCGTGATGACCCAGGTCATGAGCAGGTAGAAGACCGCCGCCACGGGGTATGCGGTAAACACCGCCTGACGGTTGACCGTCGCCTTGGCAAAATACAAAATTTCCGTCACGCCGATAACGGTGACCAGCGCCGTATCCTTGACGAGCGTGATGCTCTCATTAGCGATGGCGGGCAGAGACACACGCAGCATTTGCGGCAGCACAATTTTAAAGAGCGTCTGCGCCTTTGAGAAGCCCAGCACCCGTGCGGCCTCGTACTGGCCCTTGTCCACCGAAATAATGCCGCCCCGGAATATTTCGCAGAAATAAGCCGCGTAGTTTAACGCAAAGGCAAGCATCGCCGCTGTCAGGCGGTCGAGCACGATGACATTTTTCATTCCCGGAATAAACGGCAGACCGTAATAAAAGAAATAAAGCTGCAAAAGCAGCGGCGTGCCGCGCATAATGTAGACGTAAAAGCCGGTTATACCGCGCAGGGCGGCGCTTTTGCCGATGCGCATGAAGGTCAGCGCCAGCCCCAGCGGCATTGACGCGACCATGGTGACCGCGAACAGCGCAAGCGTATATTTGACACCGTCGGTCAGCAGCAAGGCGATGTCAAAAAGGTTTTTCAGCATGGTTGTACGACCACCGTTCCCGTTTTAATTATTGGGCGTTCTGTGCAATGACATAACGGCCCACAACCGAATCTACCACGAAAACGTCGATGCGGCCAGCCTGTAGATCCATGTAGGCCGAGACGTTATCGGGGTATTCGACAATTTCCTTAACCTTTTGGCCGATAGGGTCGGAGGTGAGCGCCTCAAGCGATGAGGAACCCTTTTGCAGGCCGACAATTTTGCCCTCTAGCTGCGCCTTCTCGGTGATGCCGGACGAAGCGGGCACAATGATAATCTGCTGGTTGGCTATGTAGGGCTTTGTAAAAAACATGTTTTGCACACGCTCGGTCGTGATGGTCATGCCGTTCCAGATACAGTCGATCTTGCCGGCGTTAAGCTCAAGCTCCTTTGAGTCCCAGTCGATGGGCTGGAACTCAATCTCGACGCCCATACGCTTGGCAACTTCCTTGGCGAGGTCAATATCAAAGCCGACGATCTCGTTTTTATCGTCACGAAAGCCCATGGGCGGATAGCTGTCGTCGAGGCCGACGATGAACTTACCCTTGGATTTGATTGTTTCAAGCGACTTGTCGTCGGCTGTGGCGGCGGCTTCCTCAATGAAGTCCATATTCTTAAAG
>JAEWMM010000210.1 GCA_023457175.1 Bacillota bacterium
CATGCGCACCATTGCGGGTGCCGACAAAATCGTGGTGCTCCATAACGGCAGTGTCGCCGAGCAGGGTGACCATGACCAGCTGCTCGCCCAAAAGGGGCTGTATCACCATTTGTGGACGCTGCAAACCCAGGCCGGCGAGTGGGCGATATAGGGTCGTTTTTAAATCAGCTTTTCCATTCCATCCTTCTTACATATGGCGCCGCGCGGAAAATCGCGCGGCGCCTCCACTTTGAGGCGCACTGTAATTGCATTCTGTTTAGCGGAAGCCATACTGCCGAATATTGCAATTTTAGGCATAAAATACCGCCGTTGCGACAGACGCAGCGGCGGCGGTACCTTATCGGCTGAAGGGCGCTGCCAGCTTATGACTCCGCTGAAGCCGCGTCCGCTTTTGTCGCATGGATGGTGCCATGCGCATGCTCGGGCGGCGCATAGAGGGTATAGAGCCTAAGGGGGCGGGAGCCGGTATTGATCAGGTTGTGCCACGTACCGGCCGGAATAATAAACGCAAAGTCGTCAGAGACGTTGCGCCGCAGCGTCAGATTGTCTTTAGCATCCCCCATCAGCACAACGCCCTGTCCCTGTTCGATGCGGATAAACTGGTCATGCTCGGGGTGAACTTCAAGTCCGATTGATTCGCCGGGACGAATACTCATCAGCACAAGCTGAAGATGGTTGCCCGTCCAAAGTGTTGTGCGGAACATACCGTTTTGTTTTGTCGCGTGTTCAATGTTGATGACAAACGGTCTTGGGCCGTAATCGGTCAGCAGCGGGTCACCGCTGGAATTTATGTTGTTATTCTGCATGCACATGCCACGCCCTTTCGGTGTTTTATAACATCATATGCTTTTGAATTGCAGGTGTGTGAATGCGCGTCTTTGCCAATAGCAGATTCCTCCGGCAGCGCATTAAAGCTGTCGGTTTTACCGCCTGCATCCAGCGGCTTATTATAGTCAAACGCAACATTTAAAAATAAATGCGGCAGAAAAAACAGCCCCCAACTGCCAAAACGTGTAGAATGGCGTTCACAACAACATTCACACGAAAAGGCCAGCCGTGAGCCGGCATTTTCCCTTATGCTTATTAACCTGCAGACCCCAACAGACCCAAAAAATGTCCCGGTTGGAATCCCCCACTCCTCCCGTTTTTACGCCAACTGCCGCATTTGGTTTAATAATGCGGCAGAAAACGTTAAACGTCAGGCTGTTTCCGGCCGGGCGTCAAAGCGCCTCGCTGGTATTGACAATGCCTTTGAATACAGTCATCAGCAGAATCTTCATATCAAAAAGAAAAGACCAGTTTTCTATGTAGTACATGTCGCATCTGATGCGTTCGAGAATAGAGGTATCGCCACGCCAGCCGTTGACCTGCGCCCAACCGGTGATGCCGGGCCGCACAAGGTGCTTGAGCATGTAAAGCGGCACCTCATCGCGGAACTGCTCGACAAAAAACGGGCGTTCGGGCCGGGGGCCGACCAGACTCATGTCGCCCTTGAGCACGTTATAAAGCTGCGGCAGCTCATCGATCGAGAATTTGCGCAAAAACGTGCCAAGGCGGGTGCGCCGATCGTCGCTTTTGCTGCCCCATGTTGTGGCGTCGGCATTATTTTCGGTGCGCATTGAGCGAAATTTGTACATGACAAACTCCCGCCGGTTCTTACCGATGCGGGCTTGCTTATAAATAACGGGGCCGGATGAAGTTAGCTTGATGCCGATGGCCGCGCCCAGCATCAGCGGAGAAAGCACGATAAGCCCTAAAAACGAGGCGATGACGTCAAACCCGCGCTTTAAGGCCGCCAAAAACAGATTGTCCAGCGGAATATGACGTAAGTTGATGATCGGGATATCCTCAAAAACCTCGACCTTGGGCCGGGAGGGCAGATATTTGCTGTAAAACGGCAGCAGCGATGACTTGACTCCCTGCGCCTCGCAGGTGGCGATCACCTGCCCCAGCAGTGAAAACTGGTGGTAATCGAGCGAGATCAGCACCTCATCCGGATGGCGGGTTTGAAGCACCTCGGCCAGCCGGTCGATCGACCCGAGATATTCCGCCTGCCATCGATAGTCCGACGGGCGGTCGTTAAGATAACCGTCGATAATGTAGCCATAGTTTTTATTGGCGGCGGCCTTTTGATAAAAATTGGCGGAAATTTCATTGCTGCCCACCATGAGGATATGCTTGATGTTGTAACCCTTTCGCCGCATCGAGCGGAGAAAAAGCCGCCCCGCGGCGCGGGTGGCAGCGGACAAAACGGTGCTCAAAACGCCGAAGATTAAAATGACCAGTCGGGAAATGTGTACTTCCTTAATCCAGAAAAACGCAAGAAAAATACCGGCCAGACCATAAAAGTTGGCGGCAATAATTTTGCCGATCTCAGCAAGGATGGTTCTTCTGCGAAAGGGATCATACAGGCCGTTGGCCTGATAAAGTACCATGTAGCCGAAGACCAGTACCGGCATGGCCCGCAGGTAATAAATCAAATTAATATTATGGTACGCCGTATGCGGCAGCAGATTAAAGCGCAGCACGTAAGCGCCGGCTATCGCAGCCAGCCATATTAAAATATCGGTCAGCCGCAGCAGCAGGTTAAATAGGCGATGATTCTTTTTATCCATCTACGTTTCACATCCAAAACGGCGTATAAGGTACCAGCAGCAGGCGATTGGCGTGCAGCAGGAACAGATACTCCAAAATGACCAGCAGCAGGAGCAGGCCCATGACCGAATAATACATTCTGATTTCATCCTTGAGCTTATGCTTCTGCGCCGCGATTTGCTGGTTGTTCATTTTGCCGGCTTTGGCGCCGTCCAGCGCGCTGCGCAGCTCAGGCGGAGGCAGCATACTTTGCACTAATTCGGGAATGAGCATGACCGCAAACGGCAGAAAAATTAATGCCACGCGCTGGAAGACAAAATGCTTCATGGTCAGCGTCATAATCAGCGTTCCCCAGAGGAACAGGTTAAAGAGCACCAGATTATTCTTATTGCGTTGCAGCAGCCTTTTATAAAGCAGCGAGGCGATCAGCAAAATAATAATCCATATAATCACGGTGTTGATGTCGCGGCCCTTCAGATAATAGGAATCCGGCGTATAGGTCGAAAAACGGGGCACCAATTCCACGATCCATTTTAAAAAGATTTCGGAAAAAAAGATGACTGACATAAAAGCCGTCGCGTACAGGCCGATCATCCATCTGTTGGGCGGTATAGTCACGATAAAATAGACCGGCAGCAGGATAAATAGGCTGGTGTGGCACAGACCCGCCAGCAGAATGATGGCGAAATAGGGCAACGGCTTGCGGCGCTGCAAGAACGGCAGCGCAAACATTGCGACGGAAATGCCCAGCTCCTGACGCAGCGTACACAGCGCGTAGGTGAAAAAGCCGAGGCCGATATAGCAAAAGACGCTCAGCCACAGCTTGGGCGAATATTTCCAGATAAAAACAGCCCGCAGCAGGATAATGACCACCGAAGCGGTCCACCACAGCACCATCGGATCCGGGGTGAAGAGCGCCACGACCTGATTGAGCAGCCCGTAAACCGGCTCGATCCGGTATATATTTTCGGCTGAAAGCAAAAACGCAAAGCCGTACTCGCGGGTGGTTAGAAAGTAGTCCCGGTAGACCCAGTCGTAATCGACGCCGACATTTTCGCCGCGCAGCGCGGCCATGACGCACATCAGCAGCGTCATAACGCATAAAACGATGAGTTCCTTTTTGGGCGAGGGTTTGCGCTCACAGATAAAAATGCCCGAAACGCCTGAAATAATCAGCAACACAATATATGGCAGCAATTTTAATCCACACCTGCTTTCTTATAACTTTTCTAATGGCCCGGCGTCGCTTGGCTCAGGTAGATGGCCATAATCTCCGGCAGAACCTGCGGCAGCATAAAGCGCGATAATCTGGCGGCACAACGCCGCCCGGCGGGCTGTGCAAGGCTAAGCAGCCGCGCCAGCGCGTCGGTTGAATCAAACAGTGTCAGACCGGGGTCCGATTCGGCCAGCTCCCGGTGGCCCTTAATGTCGCTGGCAATGACCGGCAGACCGCTGGCCCTTGCCTCCATAATATTGAACGGCAGGCCCTCTATCAGGCTGGTAGAAACGCAGCAGTCGCAGCCGGCCAGCAGTTGGGGGGTGTCGTTGACATAGCCCAAAAAGCAAACCTGTGCGGCGATGCCAAGTTCAGCCGCAAGCCTACGGCAATCCTCCAGCAGCGCCCCGGTGCCGGCCAGCAGCAGCCGCACATCGGGCCTTAAACGGGCGGTCGCGGCAAAAGCGGTCAGAAGCTGCCGGTGGTTTTTGCGCTTTGAAAATTCGGCGATGTAAACAAACAGCATCTGCTCGGACAAAAAGCCGAGCGCCTCTTTAGCCGCGGCGTGCTGCTCAGGTGTGGGCGGCACAAAGCGGCCGGGGGTAAGGCCCATGCCGTTTATGTAATAAATGCAGCCTCTAGAAAGGCGATAGCGGCGCGCAATGCGCTCATCCTCGCGGTTCATCACCATCAGAACGTCGGTTACGCCCGCGCACAGCCTTTCGGGCAGCAGATATTTTAACCGTGAAAAACCGTCGTTTTCGCCAAAAAGATAACCATGACAGGTATAAAAAACGCAGGGCCGTTGCTGCTTTGGCATAGTCAGTAACGCCGCACGCACAACCGCTGCAGCCAGCGTGGTGTGCAGGCTGACCATGTCGAACCGCTCTTTAAGCAGCAGGCGGCGTGCCGCGAATATGGCGCGGATATTCCTAAAGCTAAAAAAGCTTTTAAAAAAGGGCAGCGTAAAGC
>JAEWMM010000211.1 GCA_023457175.1 Bacillota bacterium
GCATAGAGGAAATTTTGCTGCGCTGGCCCCAAATTAAGCTTATCGGCAACCAGAAATCCTTTATGCTGATGCGCCAGTTCGGTTTTTCTTCGGATACCCATGTATGCATCGAGGTTAAGGACGGTGACACCTACAGCTTTGGCAGGCACAAGGCGCGCTTTATCTTTGCGCCCATGGTGCACTGGCCTGAGGTCATGGCCACCTTTGACGAAACGAACGGCGTGCTGTTTACGGCCGACGCCTTTGGCACCTTTGGTGCGCTCGACGGAAAGTTATTTGCCGACGAGGTGAATTTTGACCGCGACTGGCTCGACGACGCCCGCCGCTACCAGTCGAATATTGTCGGTAAATATGGCCCGCACATCCAAAAGCTGCTTAAAAATGCCGCGGCGATTATGGATCAGATCAAATTTATCTGCCCGCTGCACGGCCCCGTCTGGCGCAAGGACCTGACCTATTTTATTCAAAAATACGACCTGTGGAGCCGGTACGAGCCGGAGGAGCGCGGCGTGCTGATTGCCTACGCCTCGATGTACGGCAACACCGAGGGAGCGGCGCAGGCGCTGGCCGCACAGCTTTGCGAAAAGGGCATGACAAACGTAGCGGTGTACGACGTCTCAAGAACCGACGTGTCGCAGCTTATTTCCGAGGTTTTTAAACACAGCCATCTGGTGCTGGCCTCTGCAACCTATAACCTTGGCATCTACCCGAAAATGCACGATTTTCTAGCCGATATGAAGGCGCTCAATGTCCAGAACCGCACCGTAGCCATTATAGAAAACGGCTCCTGGGCCTGCAAGGCGGGCGACCTGATGCACAAATTTGTCACCGGTGAGCTTAAAAACATGACGGTACTCGACGCGCGTCTGAGCATAGTATCCTCACTCGGCGCAGATCAGATGCCGGCGGTTGAAAAGCTGTCGGATGCCATTCTTGAATCGATGGTCTGAGTCGCTATTTAATGCAATTGCCCCGGCTGCTTTGCAGCCGGGGCAATTGCATTAAATAAAATCCTGTAGCGCGTTTATGCGCGCCTTAGCCCAAGCGCAGGACAAAACGCTGGAATGTGTTGTCTTCGCCAAACAGACGACGCGGGGACTGCAAATTCACCGCCAAGATACCGGCTCTTCAGCGGGAGGCCATAGCCAAGCAACTTGAAAGCAGGAACAGTCTTAGCGACCTGTTTTGCATCTTGCCGCGTTGCCGTTCTTAGGCAGGCGCCAGCCCACCTGCGTCCTCCGCCTTTACAGACACAAAACATTCGCGCTAATCCTGTTTTTGCTTCTAAGCTGTTTGTTCAATCTATCCGGCAAAGCTGTTCAAGATGCTCAAAATCGTGCGTATTGCGCGCGGTTTGCCATTGAACGCGCGCCTGATCTAAAAGGGCTTTGGCCTCGACCTTGTCGCCTTCGGCCATTTTTTTAAATATAAGTAAAATAGCGACCAGTCCGCCGAAGTGCGGGTTGTCCTGAAATTTGAGCAGCGCCTTTTGCTGCTGTGTTATAATGTCGCAGGCCTGCGCATCCTCCTGCAGATGAAAGTGAACATAAGCCAGATCCGCCCAATAGACGAGCCTGTTGATGGGCGCCAGCTTTTTAGGATTAATTTGCATCAGCAGCGCCTTGGCTGTGTCGTACTCTTTTTTGTCACAGTAGGCGGCGCAAAGGTTGATCAGCAGCACGCCGCGCAGCTGCGGCGACCGCTTGCCCTCCAGCAGCGCGCTGATTTCCTGAATATAGCGGTCGGGGTCGCGCTCTTCGGACAGAATAGGCTGTAGTGCCTTAAGGCGCTGATTAAATGCCCGGTACCACAGCAGGTCGATGGCAACCGCGGCCGCCGCCACAGCGCCAAGCCATACGATCAGCAGCGTGTTTTTAACCGCAGCGCGGGTATCCAATGCCCCGACGGCAACCCCCAGAAGCGCCGACCCCGACAGGACGATAATCCAGAATGCCGTCCGTATTTTCTTTTTATTTTTCATCATAAGAATATTTCACCGCCAGATTTTGCTCATTGTCCCAGTATCATAGCATATGTTTCAAATATTTTCCACTCATTTTATGGCTAAATTGCGGCCTCACCGGCGGTCTGGGCGGCCTATGCGCTGTTTTGCGTGACTTTTCAGGGGAAGCATAGTAAAATAATAGTAAAATAGCGGCTAAAATAAAATTGGCGCCACAATACAGGAGGATTTTTATTATGACATTGCGCGACAACCGCGACCGGCTGGTCATGCAGTCGGTCATGGGCAGAATACATCACCCCACCATCGGGCGCAGCGGCGTATTCAAGCTCTGCCACGACGGTGTCAGCCGAGTGCTGCCGAGCGTCGGGGGCATCACCTACAACGTCAGGCTTGGCGACTGTGTGTTCGACAAGGTGTGCGACCACGTCGAGCCGGGTGTGAGCATGAGCAACCCCAACGACAAGGAGAACGAAGCGCTCGTGATGCTGACCTGCGTCGGCAACACAGCCAGAGTCGTCTCGGGCGAGGCCAAGGGCGCCACCGGCTTTGTCACCGGTTTCCACGGCGGTATTGAGCACACGCTGCTGTGGTTCTCGGATGGGGATATGGAGAAGATGCTGCCCGAGGACCGCATTTTGATCAAGACCTGCGGACAGGGGCTGGCGCTCTTGGACTTTCCTGACATTATGCTCACCGGCATCGACCCGGCGCTGCTCGACCGTATGAAGCTGTCGGTCGAGGGGGGACGGCTTGTCGTGCCGGTCGCGGGCATTGTACCGGCGCATCTCATGGGCGCGGGGCAGGGCATGGGATCGGGCTATACCGGCGACTACGATCTGATGACGGCCGACTGGGACGAAATTGTCCGCTGCGGATTAGACCGGCTGTGCTACGGCGACATTGTGCTGCTGCAAAACTGCGACAATACCTTCGGGCGCGGCTACCTGACCGGTGCGGTCTCCATCGGCGTAATCGTGCATTCCGACTGCACCGTGATGGGGCACGGCCCGGGCATCACAACGCTGATGACCTGCAAAAAGCCAATGATCACCGGCGTGCCGGATAAGAACGCCAACCTCGCAAACTATATGGGCATCGCGCGCTAGAAAAGGAGGGTTTTCACATGGGCAAAAAAG
>JAEWMM010000212.1 GCA_023457175.1 Bacillota bacterium
CCGTAGAACAGCACGTCGCCTAAATCGGAGCCACGCGCCAGAATCGCGTTAAAAACGCCGGTCACGTTGCCGAGCTGGCTCTTTTTAGAAACGAGCGCCGGGGCGACCATCGCCATGAGGCCCCGCCCGGTCAGCTTCGCCCTGCCGATCAGCTTAATCGCATAGCCCGCCTTGGAGGCGGCGCTGACGTCGTTGGATGTAATATTGGTAATGCCCTCGGTATGCACCTCGTCGGGATACACGTGCTTGCCATAGACCAAGGACGCCAAAATGCAGGTCTTACGGCAGGCGTCCTTGCCCTCGACGTCGGCGGCGGGGTTCTGCTCGGCGTAGCCGTTTTGCTGCGCCAGCTTGAGCGCATCCTCAAAGGACATGCCGTTTTCAATCATTTGCGTCATAATAAAATTGGTCGTGCCGTTTAAGATGCCGGCGACCTCGGTGATGTCGTCGCTGCCAAGGCACTGGTAGAGCGGGTGCAGCACCGGAATGCCGCCGCCGACGCTGGCCTCAAAGAGATAGTTGACATTTTGCTCTTTGGCGATGGCCAAAAGCTCCGCGCCGTGGGTAGCCACCAGCTCCTTATTGGAGGTGACGACATGCTTGCCCGCCAGCAGACTGCGTTTAGAAAAATCATAGGCGGGCTTCAGACCGCCTATCGTTTCAACGACAATGCCCACCTCGGGATCGTTTAAGACCTTATCAAAATCCGTAGTGCCTTTTTCGACATACGGCGTTCCCTCAAGGCTTTTAATGTCGACAATGTATTTGATGTCCAGATTCTTTCCGGCCTTGGCATTGATGCGGGCATGGTTCTTATAAAAAACCTCCGCCACGCCGGATCCGACTACACCGTAGCCGATGATTGCGATTTTCATATGCGCTCTTCCTCCTAAAGTTGGGTATTCAGACCCGGTACAAAGGTACGGGACATGCACTGATGCATCAATGGCCGGTAAGCTTGCGCGCTTCAACAACGCCTTCCAGCTTTTTGATGGCGGTAACCAGCTCCATATCGTTGGTGCAGGTGGCATCCAGCGAGACTGAAACCGACACCGCAGCAAGGCCATCCACCGGAATGTTCTGATTGATGGTCAGAATGTTAACGCCGTTGCGGTAAAGCTCCGCAATAAGGTTTGAAAGCATCCCCGGCTTATCGCGCAGCAGCACATAGATGCTGACGACCTTGCCGGACATTTCTCTGACGTAGGGAAAAACCGCATCGCGGTATTTATAGATCGCGCTGCGCGAAATGCCGGCCATTTTGGCGGCATGAGAAATATTATTCGTTTCACCGTTTTCCAGCAGTTGCTTTGCATATACTACCTTTGAAAAAACTTCGGGGAGCATTTCCGTTTCAACAACCAAATATTTTGGGGGTGTCCACATGACTTTGACTACTCCTTTCAATATGCAAGTATGCTTTCCGCAACCAGCGTTGCGCCGGACACAAACGCCCGCAGTTGAAGGAACGTCACAGCGCTTAACACACGGCGCCCTCGTTTCCACCCATCAAAAACGTTTGTACTTAGATTAGGAACACTATAGCATTGCATTCCATTAATTGCAATTATTATTTCCGGCAATTTTAGAGCTTTTGAGCGCATTATCGGTCATTTATTAAGATTAGATCCCAAATAATCCAACTGGCTTAATTTATCTGATTTTTATATGATTTTTGGCGGTATTTTTTAAACGAATAAGCGACATTATATTAAGAACCAACAATATTCTCTCAACTTTTTTATGTATTTATTAATAATTCTGTCTTTCGACTCCCGGCATAGTCATGGATAATGCTTTTGATACAGCCGCTTGCCGCCTAAACGTTCTTGTGTTTGTGCGGATATTTTTTGTGATGAAAGGCGGACGACGAAGGCAGGCTGTCTTCTGGCGAGGCGAACAACGTGGCAGCACCGAAAACAGGCCGCAAAGATCCGGGGGGGTTTTGGCGTTAAGCGACTATATGATCAACAAAGGTGGTGGCGCATATGGAACAACAAAATAAGCTCTCTTTTATCATACGTGTCCTCTATTGCGCGATTGTGGCGGCGCTGTGTTATTTGGGCATACGCTTTCTGCTGCCGTGGTTCTGGCCTTTTTGGCTTAGCCTGACGCTGGCGTATCTGTTTCGGCATCTGGCTAACCGGTTCCACGCCCGCTCAAAGCTGGCCTGCGCCACGGTCGGCATTCTGTTTTACGCCGCCGTTATCCTGATATTCTGTCTGCTGGCCGCGCTCATCATCGGAAAGCTGGCCGATTTAGCCACCGATTTTCCGTTATATTATGCCGACATTCTGCTGCCGCAGGCACAGCAGGCGGGCGACAGGCTGCTGTGGCGCATCCAGCAGCTGGCCCCGGCTTCGGTCATATCGGTCGAGGAGCTGTTTGCATTAATTTCGCGCACAACCGAGGATCTGGTGACAGGCATCTCCAGCTCGCTGATCACGCTGCTCACAAACTTTTTAAAGGGGCTGCCGCTGTTTCTGGTCGGCTTTGTCTTTATGATTATCTCCTCGTTTGCCATTGCGATGGATTATGACCGCGTCACGCTGTTTTTGTTGCAGCAACTGCCCCATCGCTTTCGCCCGATGATGCTGGATGTCAAAAATTTTCTTGTGTCCTGCCTGCTGCGTCTGGCGCGGGCGTATGCAATTATCATGTTTATTACCTTTTGTGAGCTTTCGGTGGGGCTTTGGGCGCTGAGAATAGAGCGGTTCTGGAAGATTGCCGCCGTCATCGCGCTGCTGGATATCATGCCGCTTCTGGGCTCGGGCGCCATTTTAATTCCCTGGGGCATTTTTGAGCTGGCAAACGGACGCGGGCCGCTCGGCGTGGGGCTTTTGGTGCTCTATGCCGTGATCACCGTTATGCGCAATATTATTGAGCCGCATGTCGTTGGCGAAACGCTCGGTTTGCACCCCGTCATTACGCTGACCGCCATGTTTTTTGGACTGTGTACGCTGGGGCTGCCCGGTATGCTGGCAGCACCCGTGGCGGCGCTGCTGATTCGGTTTTTGAATTCGAACGGGAAGATTAAGCTTTATCGGACGGAATAGGCTTTGCAAGTTAAATCTATTAATATTTAGCGGCGATTCAATGGCTCAATGAGAGCATTGAATCGCCGCTTTGTTTATACGCAAGTTATAAAATAGCAGCGTTTTACTGGCGCTGTGTCCAGTTCCAAGAGATAGGTAAGTAAATAGTATGAGGACATAGGTAAGTCCGGCATATTAAAATATACAGGAGATTAAGTGAAAGGAATCACCTGTATGG